>JBBRIN010000234.1:0-6332 GCA_038221115.1 Tepidisphaerales bacterium | reverse complement strand
CCCTTCATCGCATGCAGACAGTGCGGCTGCGCTACTTCAACGTCTTCGGTCCCGAGCAGGACCCCAAAAGCCAATACGGCGCGGCGATCCCCGCAATTGTGCTGAATCTGTTGCGCGGCATTGCCCCCACCATCTACGGCGACGGCGAACAAACCCGCGATTTCTGTTACGTCGATAACGTCGTCCGCGCCAACCTGCTCGCCGCCGCCGCTCCCGCGCTGAACGGCGAAGTCGTCAACATCGCCTGCGGCCAACGCATCAGCGTCAATCGCATCGTTCAGTTGGCGAACGAGATGCTCGGCACTCACATCGCTCCAAACTACGTCCCCCCGCGCCTTGGCGACGTGCGCGATTCCTGGGCCGACGTCTCCGCCGCCAGGGCCCTGATCGGTTATGAGCCCACCGTGCAGTTCGAAGAAGGCCTGCGACGTTCAATCGAGTGGTACAGACAATCAGTGAAATGATCACATCCGCGGCGCCGCGTCCCCATGCCCCGGCGGCCGCGGCTTTCGCCCCTGTTGCGTGCTGAAGCTTTGCAGATACGACACCCACATCATCGAAAGTCCGAATCCATAAGCCCCTTGGATCACCACATCCATGTAGTGCTGGGTCGGCTGAATGTGCGAGCGATCCTGGTTCGTCCCCAGGTAGGTGACTGCGTTCACCGGCTCGCCGCGGCCCAATGGGGCGACCTTCACATCCATCCGTTTGTAAATGCCGATCTCTTTACTGCTCGCATCCAGCTTGCGCCCCACCTTGGCGTCCAAAACCACCATCTCCGGCTCTGCCAACGTGAAAATCGCCCCCTGAACGTACTTTCCCGGGTCGTACACGACGTCCCCAATGCCGCCGCCCCAGTATTCGCTGAAGATTGGAAAGCAGAGCCGGTAGTTATCGAGCACCGCGGCCCGCCCGCTCTTCAAGTTGGGCGCGCGGTGCGCGTAGTGGCGGCACCATTCCGTGACCGCCCGCTGATTCAGATTGGATCCGTAGGCGAAATACCACATCCAGCTCGATCGCTCCGATCCACAAGGCGGGCATTATTACGCAAAGCCGCACTGGATTGCCACTTGCCGAGAACCCCGCGCCGCGGCCTCGATTCCGAAAAACACGCCGCCGCGGCACCGGCGTATCGATTGCCTTGGCCTGTTTCCGCCGCCAACTTATTGCAGGAATCATGGCTCCCGCGCCCCTCAGTTCAAGCTCGGATCGCGCGGGTAATGCACGCGCATCGCCTGCGCGGGCGGCTCAAGCCCCTCCAGCGCCGACACGACCCGCCCCACGCGCCGGGCGACGTCCGTGTCGGCGAGCAACTCAAGCTTGACAGCGACGTCATCCAGCAAGTGAAACGCAATGAGATCCGCCACCGCCGCCGTCGGAAGCGGGCTCCCCAACATCTCGACGAACTGCGGCGCGCCAGGCAGCAATGCTGCCAGGTCGACACTCAGCAACTCCGTCATGCGATCGCGATGAACTCTCAGATCGACTTCGGGAACGGCGGTCTCCGGGAGCTTCTGCAGGTCTGCTACCCGATACGTGTCGCGGCGCCACTCCCGGACCACGCGCGCACGCGCGACGCCGCGCAGGAAGAAGTTGTACTTCCCGTCGGCCAATTGTTCGTGGGTCAGGATTTCCCCAACGCAAACGACCGGCTCGATTTCGGGCCGGCCATAATAGGTCTTTTCCCACCCCGAGCACAGCAGCGCCATGGCGATTTGGCGCGAGCCGCCGAGCGCCTCAGCGGTCATCGCCTTGTAGCGCTCCTCAAAAATGTGGAGTGGGAGCACCGCCCGCGGGAACAGGACGACGCCCGGCAAGGGAAAGAGCGGCGTCGCTGGGAATGATACATCCGCCGAATCAAGGTCATCGCTCGGGCCCTGTGACATGCCCGAATTGTAGGCCCTACAGCCCGCGAAGCTCGCGCTCGGCGCGGTGCCAGTTGTCAGACTCGCTTCCGCCGGTTTTTGACAGGTGAATCTGATACGCACGCCTGGCGATCTGGTCGTGCGTAATCTCCTTCCTTGAAGGACTTCCGACGCTCACCTTAGGCAACGGCGTGTTGCGCACCGGCGTCGACGAAACGACGTGAGATCGGCTCGCAATGGCCTTGCTGGGGGCGGCGGTCGGGCTTTTGGTGGCGGGTTTCTTGGCCATGACGGACTCCTTTTCGATAACCGAATCGTTCGGTACGTTTTACTCATCGATCTCAACGGACGCCATCCATGACGCCCGCCAGAGCGAACGTGGTATCAAATCAATCGACGCCGGGCAAGCAACTCTGCGAGTCCTTTTGGGATTTTTGCCCGAAAATCTGGGCAAAATCGATTTCACGCGAACGAAGGAACCCGTTTCTCTGGTAACGCGACACACCTTCGGCGAAGTCACACCACGTTTGCCTTGACCCACTCCAGAACCTCTTGATCGTGCCCGGCCGGCTTCACCTTCTCGAACACATGCAGCACCTTGCCGTCGTTGCCAATCACGAACGTAGTGCGCGCCGCTCCCATGTATTTGTTGCCGTACATGCTCTTCTCCTGCCACACGCCGTACTTCTCGGCGACGGCATGATCGGCATCCGCCAGCAGCGGAAAATTCAGGCGAAACCTGTCGGCGAACTTCGTGACCGCCGCCTCGTCGTCCGGGCTGATGCCGAGCACCGCGACCTTCGCCTTGTCGTAATCCGCCAGTGCATCGCGAAACGCACACGCCTCGGTGGTGCAGCCGGGCGTGTCCGCCCGCGGGTAAAAATACAGCACCACCGTCTGCTTTCCCTTGTAATCGTCAAGGCCGATGGTCTTACCCGTGCTCGCGGGCAGCTTGAATTTGGGGGCGAGTTTACCGGCGGAAACTACGGCGTTCGATTCAGACATTCATTCTCCTGTTTGAGCAAACCCCCTCGCTCCCGAGCGACCTCATCATTTGCCCGCCAACCGTTGTTTGAGAAGGGCGTTAGCCTGAGCGCCATCCACTTGTCCGCCATGCGCCTTCATAAACATCCCCATGGCCTGCCCAAGCTGCTTTTCGGTGAACGTATTCTTCGCCAGGAATTCGTCCACGAGTTTGGCCGTGTCGCCCGCCGAGGCTTTCTTCGGCAGATACTCCTCAACGATCGCCAATTCAGCCTTCAGCTTGGCGATCTCATCGGCCTTCCCGAGTTTCTCGTATTCCTCGCTGCTCTTTCGAAGCCGCTTGGCATACGCATCAACCGCCAATTCCGGAGTTCCCGCCGACGACGCCACAATCCCCACGTTCTTGACGTCCGAAATAGGCATGCGTATCACGCCAAGTCGTTCCTTTTGCCCCGACTTCATCGCCGCCTTCATGTCCTCTTGTAGCTTGGCCAATAGGTCCATGTTTTGCACTCCGTTAGGTTCCCGTGTATCGTATGGAATCTCTCGTGGGGTGCCAGCCATCGCACCAAGTCGTTGTGCCGCTGCTTGAGCTTGCCCATCATTTGAAGAGTCGGCGTTGATCAGCGGGGTTGTCGCCCGCGCCCGACCGCGATGGTTCTCGCGCCTGTCTGCACCCCCGGGAGGCCACCACGGAACCTGAATGACCCCTCCCACGGAAGGCCCCGGGCCTCAAGGCCAGCTTCAAGGGATTCTCCACATCCCCGACGAGCGGCAGGATGGCCGCCTGCGCGACCCCGCCCATCTACTGCGCCCCGTGCGCGGCGACATCCTCGTCTCGCGCCAACTCATCCGCGAGCTCCAGCTTCGCCCCGGCCTGCTCCTGTCCGGCCAACCCAAAGGCCGGATGCTCAACCGCATTCAGACCATCGAGGGCCGATCGCCCGATGAATACATCAGCCGCATCACCCTTTACGAAAGCACCGCGCTCGACCCGCAGCCCATGCTCAAGCTGGAGCATAACGCCGGCGAACCGACCACGCGCATCATCGACATCCTTTCACCCGTCGGCTTCGGCCAGCGCGGCTTGATCGTCGCGCCGCCGCGCACGGGCAAGACCATCCTGATGCAGAACATCGCCAAGGGAATCCACGCCAACTACCCCAACGTTCAACTCGTCCTGCTCCTCGTCGACGAGCGCCCCGAAGAAGTCACCGATATGAAGCGCAACGTCCCCGGCACGGTCTATGCTTCGTCCAACGATAACACCGTCGAGAAGCACCTGGACCTGGCCACCATCGTCATCGAGCGCTGCAAGAGGCAGGTCGAATTCGGCGCCGACATCGTCGTCTTGATGGACTCCCTGACCCGCGTCGGCCGCGCCTTCAACACCGGCGGCCCCAGCGGCGGCCGAACCATGTCCGGCGGACTCGACAACCGCGCACTTGAAATCCCCAAAAAACTCTTCGGCGCCGCCAGAAAAATCGAAAACGGCGGTAGCCTCACGATCATGGCCACCTGCCTGATCGACACTGGCTCGCGCATGGATCAGATCATCTTCGAAGAGTTCAAAGGCACCGGCAACATGGAGCTCACGCTCGATCGCAACCTCGCCAACCAGCGCATCTGGCCCGCCATCGACATCGCCAGCACCGGCACGCGCAAGGAAGAAAAACTCCTCGACGAAAAACAGCTCGTCGCTTCCCGCAACATCCGCCGCCACCTGATGAACATGCAGCCCGCCGCGGCCATGAAAACGCTCATCGAAGCGATGAAAAAGTTCAACACGAACGAATCGCTGTTCAACTCGATGCGGGTGTAGCGACAGGCCGTTCAATCCCCCCAGACCTTCTTGAGCAACTCATTCATGCGCGGGTCATGTTGCTTTACCTCGGCGCGAACGAACGGAAAAAAATCGTTCGTTCCAAAGTACGCCTCGCTCAATTCCGCAAAGTATTCCTGCTCGTTGTTCATCGCATACGCCCGCTCGGTGTGCCCATTGATCCGCAGCACGGCGTCGTACGTCTTGCTCTCCTTTGCCCGCGCATACGCCTCGCGGACGCTCGCATTATCAAAGCCCAAAACCTGATCGTGGTACGCGTGCGACATTTCGTGCAGCACCAGGTTCGGCTGATCGATGCTCCATCTCAGAAAGTTCTTCGCGTTGCCGAACTCAACGCACTTGGCCTTATCGGGGTTCATCTCATGCGCGATCAACCAGTGGCGCGACGGATGGTACACGCCGCCCGGAACGCGAGAGTTCTCCCGCTCGATCCAGATCGTGACGCGCCGCAACTTCTCCACCGCCGCCTTCGGCACCACGCGGGTCAGATCCAGCAACTTGGCATCAACCAACTCCAGCACGTCCGCCGCCAGCTTCGCGTCCGATTTCGGCAGTTCACTGTTCACCAGCACTGTCCACCCGCGCAGTGTCTTGCGCGAATACTCCGACGTAGGCGTAGCCGGCGACGGGCGCGTCGTCGCCGGCTCGGTTTGAGCCGCCGCCAGCGGAATCAGCCAAAACGTTGCCATCATCAGTCCAAAAATCTTCATAATCTCGCTCCGCCATCTACGCTCACCCGCCGTTGCAAACAGCCCGAGCCCGCCTATCATCCTGAATCGTTCAACCCTTCGGAGACGAGCCATGGAACGTCGCACATTCGGCAACACCCCCGTAGAAGTTTCCGCCATCGCTCTCGGCTGCTGGCCATTCGGCGTCGACTGGTGGGGCCACTATACCGACGCTGATGCCATGCGCATGTGCCAGTTCGCCTACGACCAGGGGATCACCTACTTCGACAACGGCGACGCCTACGGCAACGGCCGCGCCGAGGTGCTCTTCGCCAACTTCCTCAAAACCCTCCCGCGCTCCAAGGTCGAGGTCGGCGGCAAGTTCGGCTACGACTTCTACTCCGACCCCGGCGTCCCCGGCTCGCACTCCGAGCGCAAACAGGACTTCTCTCCAAAATTCTTGCGCTACGCCCTCGAACAATCCCTCAAGCGCCTCGGCACCGACTACCTCGACATCTACATGGCCCACAACATCAAGCTCCCCCAGTTTCGCGACGACCTCTGGGTCGAGCTGGACAAGGTGAAGGAGGAGGGCAAGATCCGCGCCTGGGGCGTCAGCCTCGGACCCGCGATCGGCTGGCGCGACGAAGGCTTCAAGGCCATGATCGACCACGGCGCCAAGGCCGTTCAAACCGTCTACAACCTATTCGAACAGCACCCCGGCAATGAGTTCTGCGAAGTGGCGCGCAGCCAGAAGGCCGGCGTTCTTGCCCGCGTCCACGACAACAGCTCGATCCTCAAGGATGTGGTCACGGTGGACACGACCATCGGGCCCAATGACCACCGCAAGTTCCGTGACCAATCCTGGAAGGTCTATGGGCTGAAGAAGCTGGAGTTGATTCGCCACTACGCCAGCGACCATGGGATGAACGTGCATCAGCTGGCGTGCAAGTGGCTGCTTCAGCAGGCGGG
>JBBRIN010000233.1:0-6384 GCA_038221115.1 Tepidisphaerales bacterium | reverse complement strand
GGTATATCGTGAACATCATCCCGTACACGCGAAATTTGATGCTCGTGCATCGGAAGAAGCGCGAAGTGCTTTTGGCCAACTAGTAGGACCGCGGGCTGGCGGCCCGTGGCGCAAAACATGAAACTGTCCATCGAAACCATGCAACCGACACTGAGCATCTGCGTGCCCGTTTACAACGAGCGGGATAACCTGCCGCTGCTGCGCGAGGCGATCGCGAAGGTGGTCGACGCCAACGGCATCGCGGCGGAACTGATCCTGGTGGACGATGGGAGCACGGATGGATCGTGGGAGGCGATCGAGGCGCTGGTAAGGCTCGATCCGCGGGTGCGGGGGTTGAAGTTCAAGTTCAACTGCGGGGAGACGGCGGCGAGCGATGCGGGGTTGCGGGCGGCGCGCGGCAAGTACGTGATGACGATGGATGCGGATTTGCAGAATGATCCGAAGGACATTCCGGCGTTCTTGAAGGCGTTTGAGCAGCCGGGCGTGGATTGTGTTTGCGGGACGCGCGTGGCGACGCGAGGGAAGGGGGACAGCTTCATTCGCGTGGCGTCGAGCCGGATCGCCAACTCGGTGCGGAACAAATTGAGCCAGGAACAGATCTCGGATGCGGGGTGTACGTATCGATGCTTCAAGCGCGAGTGCGTGAGCAAGCTGAAGCTGTATCGGGGGCTGCACCGGTTCATTCCGACGCTGCTGAAGATGGAGGGGTATCGGGTGACGGAGATCCCGGTGTCGAACAATCCGCGCGTGCATGGGGAGAGCAAGTATGGGGTGTGGAACCGGCTGTTTAAGAGCTTTCGGGATCTGCTGGCGATCCGGTGGATGAAGAGCCGGTTGCTGGGGTATGAGGTGGGAGTGGAGCTGGACCGTAGCGGGGAGACGGCGAAGGAGTTGAAGACGGGGGCGGCGTAGGGGGGAGGGAGGGGACAGGAGCAGAGCCGCTGTTCGCTGGCTGGGGGATCGCGCAATCCGCGCGGGTTTCGGTGCAGGAATGGGGGCGCTCGTGGTGAGTGTCTGGCGGTGGACGCCGCGCGGGCGTAGAATTCTTTGCAACCTGGAAACCTCATTCATGTCTATTGCCAACCCGCCTATCAGTGACCCGCAGATTCGGACCGTTGCCTATGGGCTTGCGCCTGGGCCGGTGGATGAATCGATCGACGTGCAGTCGGAAGAGATGCTGGTGAACATGGGGCCACAGCACCCATCGACGCACGGGGTGCTGCGCATCGTGCTTCGGACGGATGGGGAGATGGTGCTGGAGGCGGTGCCGCACCTGGGGTACCTGCATCGGTGCAAGGAGAAGATCGCGGAGAATCTGGCGTATTACCAATACATTGGCTACACGGACCGGCTGGATTACCTGGCGGCGATGAACAACAACCATGCGTGGTCGATGGCGGTTGAAAAACTGGCGGGGATCGAGATTCCGCTGCGCGCGGAGTACATTCGCGTGCTGGCGTCTGAGCTGAACCGCATCGCATCGCACCTGGTGAGCTTTGGGGCTTATGGGCTGGACATGGGGGCGTTTACGCCGTTTCTGTATGCGTTTCGGGAGCGCGAATACATTCTGGACCTCTTCGAGCAGCTATGCGGGGCGCGGCTGACGTTGAGCTATATCAACATCGGGGGGGTGACCTGGGATTTGCCGCCGTTGTTTCTGGAGAAGCTGACGGAGTTCCTGGACTACTTTGAGCCGAAGATCGACGAGTACAACGATCTGCTGAGCTTCAACCATATCTTTATCAAGCGGACGGCGAACGTGGGGGTGATTCCGAAGGACCTGGCGATCAGTTATGCACTGTCGGGGCCGGTGATCCGCGGTTCGGGCATCCCGCTGGATCTTCGGCGCGACCGGCCTTACTCGATCTACGAGCGGCTGGAGTTTGACGTGTGCGTCGGCGACGGAAGGATGGGGGCGCTGGGCGATTGTTGGGACCGATACTGGGTGAAGATGATCGAGATGAAGCAGTGCGTGCGCATCCTTCGGCAGTGCATTGCGCAGATGCCGGAAGGGGCGTATCGCGCGAAGCTTCCGCGGGCGATGAAGGTGCCGGCGGGAGAGGTGTACGCGGAGTATGAGAACCCGCGCGGGCACCTGGGATTTTATATCGAGTCACAGGGGGGCGTGATCCCGTATCGGGTGAAGATTCGCGGGCCGAGCTTTATCAACCTGGCGGTGACCGGCGCGCTGTGCCGGAATGTGCTGCTGGCGGATGTGCCGGCGATCGTCGGTTCGATCGATATTGTGATGGGGGAAGTGGATCGGTGACGGGAATGACCAATGACGAAGCACGAATGACGAATCAATGACCAATCGCCGTCATTCTCATACCCCCCCCATGACCCAAGCTCCTTCACCCTCCGATCTCACCCACCACGTCATCATCGCCGGCTACGGCATTGTCGGGCGGTGCGTCGCCGAGTCGCTTGCCGCCAGAAAATCGCCGTTCTGCATTATTGAACTCAACCCAGCCACCGTTTCTCGCCTCGCCCACGGGCCTGTGCCCATCATCGAGGGGGACGTGCGGCAGGAGGAGGTGCTGCGCAAGGCGGGGATCGAGCGGGCGGCTGCGCTGGCGCTGGCGATGCCGGATGAGAAGCAGGCGCTGGAGGCGCTGGCGGTGGCGCGGCGGCTGCGGCCGGACATTCAGATTATCGTGCGGTGTACGTTTTCGTCGGCGGGGTTGCAGGCGGCGCGGCTTGGGGCGGCGGTGGTGGTGGCCGAGCAGGTGGTGGCGCGGGAGTTTGCGCAGCAACTGGAAAAGAATCTCCCGCGCGGCTGAGCTGGTTGGGGGCGGATTATCGGGCCGTCGGCTCCATCAGATATTAAGTCGTGCGCGCGGCGGCTCGATATGGCGAGCGGAGGGCCTGCTGATGCGCCGCATGTTCGGTCGCCTGTTTCCGCGTTCGATGTCACACCGCGCTTCGCTGCGCCATATGGGGCCGAAGCTGCCGGAGGAGCCGGTGGAGGCGGGGGGGCGCTGCATTCGCATTCGATCGGGGAAGCCGAAGCTGATTGCGGTGGACGGCGATCCGAGGGTGCTGAATTTGATTGCGCGGGCTGCCGAGCCGTGGTACCATGTGATCGCGGCGCGCGACTCGAGCTGGCCGAGGGCGTGGCTGCTGCAGTATCCGGACGTCGCGGCGATTGTGGCAACGGATCAACTGAGCTGCGCGGACGGGGCAGAATTGCTGGAACGTTGCCAGATGATTCGCCGGGATGTGTTGCGAGTGTTGATCACGCCGCGCGTGGATGCGGCGGATCAGGTGCGGGCGCTGATGACGGGGGTGGCACAGCGGCTTGTAGAATGGCCGATGTGCGTGGAGAGCCTGCGGGTGGCGATTGATCCGGCGAGCCTGGGGTATGAGGTTAGTTCCGAGGCGCTGGTTGCTTGATGCGGGTATCGGGTATCGGGGATCGGGTTACTCTCTGATATAGGCGTGTCCCAGGTCGGCGGGCGCGCCGCTTTTTCCGGCGACGCCGGCTAAGGCGGCGAGGCTGGCGAGGTAGGGGAGCATTCCAAAAAGGCGCAGGGTGGCGGGGGAGAAGGCTGCGCCGCTGCGCGTTTCGATGACGTTGGCGAGGGCTTGCATGAGGCCGAAGAAGATGCCGGCGGCGACGACACCGGCGGCGTGCCAGCGGCCGAAGATGACGATGGCGAGCGCGAGGAAGCCGCGGCCGTCGGTCATGTTTTCGGTGAACGAGCGGTTGTACATGATGGAGAGGTAGGCGCCGCCCAGGCCGGCGCAGGCGGCGCCGAAGAGGATGGCGCAGCACTTGCGGCGATTGACGGCGATGCCGGCGGTGTCGGCGGCCTGGGGGGATTCACCGATGGCGGCGAGCTCGAGGCCGGATCGGGTGAATCGAAAATAGCCCCAGACGATCAGCGCGAGGAATGGCGTCAATGCGATGGCCCAGCGTGCGTCGATGCCGACGACTCGCCTGGCCATTTCTTCGGGCACGAGCTTGTAGGCCATTCCAGTGATGCCCAGGGCGAGCAGGTTGATGCCGGTTCCGGTGACGATCTGGTCGGCTGCGAAGGCAAGGGTTGCGATGGCGAAGGGGATGGCGAGGAGGACGGCGGCGAGGATTGCGGCGAGGATTCCGGCGGCGGGCCCGTGCCACCCGCACACGGCCCATGCGCCGAGGGCGCCGGTGAGCATTATGCCTTCGATGCCGATGTTGACGACGCCGGCGCGCTCGACGACGAGCTCGCCAAGGCCCGCGAGGATGAGGGGCGTGGCGAAGTAGAGGGCGGCGGGGATGAGGAGGGAGAGCCAGTCCATGGGAGCAAGCGGACCGCGTTAACGAAGCAGATGCCGCCAGTAGGCGGCGCGGGCATGTGGTGGTTATACCGCGAGGCGCGATGCCGCGTCATGCGGCTAGCCTTGCATCCAGGCGGTCAGCATCTCGACTTCGAAGTCGGACAGTTCGTTTTCCGCTTTGGCTTTCGTGGATGCGGGGGCGGGCCTGGCGGTCGCCGTCATGCGCGTCGTGCCTTTGGGCGTGGCTGGCTCGGCGTGCGGACTTCGTATGATGCCGGTTTTCTGCTGATCGATGGATGCTGTCTTGGACATCGGCTCTCCTTCCTCAAGGCGCACCCCGTCCATGAGGTACGATTGGTTTGATTCGTCGGCCAATGTCGTCCGATAATTGTGCCTAGATGGGGGTGGTCGCGCGGAGGATTCGGTCGCGGATGGCGGCCCAGTGGGGTTCGTCGGGGGGGACCTCGATGAAGATGGCGGCGAGGTCCATCGCGTCGAGCTCGCGCATGACATCGTAGAGATTCTGGGCGTATTCGATGGGATCCTGGGACATGGCGATGATGGGGCCGAACTTTTTCATGCCGACCAGGGGGCTGAGCACCATGATGCCGCACTTTGCGCCGCCGAGGTCGACGGGGACCTTGCCGCGTTGGGATGTTTCGAAGCGATACGCGGGGGTGATGGGGGAGTAGTGGACGGGGAGTTGGCCGGGACTAGCGGGGGCGCCGTCATTTGTGGGGCGAGTGGATAAATGCACGGGGCCGATGAGTTGCTCGAGCTGTTGCTGGGAGACGCCGCCGAGGCGGAGAATGGTGGGGGTGGGGGAGGTGAGGTCGAGGACGGTGGATTCGATGCCGACCCGGGAGGGGCCGCCGTCGAGGATGAGGTCGATGGCATCGCCTAGTTCATCGCGCACGTGTTGGGCGGTGGTGGGGCTGACGCGATTGGAGCGGTTGGCGCTGGGGGCGGCGAGTGGGCCGGCGAATGCGCGGAGGAGTTGAAGGGCTAGCGGATGGTCGGGGACGCGAAGGCCGACGGTGGGCTTGCCGGCGGTCACGGTGTCGGCGATGTGCGGTGTTTTTCGGACGACGAGCGTGAGGGGGCCGGGCCAGAAATGAGTGGCCAGGGTGTCGGCGACGGTGGGCCATTCGGCGGCATATTTGCGCGCAATGTCGGTGTTGGCTACGTGGGCGATCAAGGGATTGGAATCGGGGCGGCCCTTGGCGGCGAAGATTCTGGCGACGGCGGAGGGGTTAGTTGCATCTGCGCCGAGGCCATAGACGGTTTCGGTGGGAAAGGCGACGAGGCCGCCGGAGCGGAGGATTGAAATTGCCAGGTCTAGGGCCTTCATTTGGTGATGATCGATTCACGTCTGAGCGAGGCCGCTCTCCATCAACCAACTCTTCGCCTGCTCCTGATCGGAGCAGATGAGGAATACCTCCTGAACCGTTCCGGTGCCGTTGTAGAGGCATTTGAGGCCGGCGGAGGTGGGGTATTGGACGCGGAAGCTGGGCGGGGTTTTGCCGCGGCGGACTTTGATGCGGCCGGGGACGATGCGGGTGACGTGGGGGCATTCCTTGATGATGCGGTCGAGGATCTGATCGAGTCCGCCCACCCGGCCGTGCTGTCGTTTGATGCGGCCGAATTTCATGGTTGGAGGATACAGTAGACGGTGGGTTGAGGGCAGTAGGCAGACGCGGCGACGTTGCAATTCCCGGCCTGTTGCCTACTGTCTAGCGGCTATTCCGACGGAGATGAAACAGGATAAGAGCACCAGCGCGAGCCGGTGAGTGCGTGCGAGAAATGCCTGAAACGTTTTTGATTCTGCTGGCGGGCGGGGTGCTGCTGGCGGCGGCGATCTCGAATCCGGGCGAAGTGACGCTGCACTGGCTTCGGCTGGCGGGAATCATCGCGTTGAGCCTGACGTCGCTGTCGGCGTTTTTTTATGTGCGCCGGGAGGGCTCGCGCGACATGGGGCTGATGATGGTTTATGGGGCGACGTTCAGTGTGATCCTGGCTCAGCTTGCGTTTGTGCAGATTGCGTGGCGGCGAACGCAGCGGGTGTTGTCGCTGTTCAGTTATGCGGCGGCGGTGGCGGTGGGGGTGCTGGCGCTGCCG
>JBBRIN010000232.1:0-6384 GCA_038221115.1 Tepidisphaerales bacterium | reverse complement strand
ATATCAATGGTGCCGTCCTTGACGCCTCCAATGCAGGCGCGGACGTCGGATTCGGCGCGCAGGGGTGGGTTCATCTTGTAGTTGGTGTCGAAGCTGCGGCAGCACTCATCGGTGAGGAGCAGGTGATGCGGCGACACTTCGGCGGTGATGCAGTGGCCATCGCGCTTGCCGCGGCGGATCAGCTCGACGCTCCAGGCGGTGGAGATGTGTTGGACGTGATAGCGGCAGCCGATGGTGCGGTTGAGGAGCAGGTCGCGGCCGATCATGAGCTGCTCGGCTTCGGCGGGGATGCCGCCGAGGCCGAGGGTGGTAGAGACGACACCGGCGTGCATGGAGCCGCCGCTGAGCGAGAGCTCTTCGCAATGCTGCATGAGAACGGTGTCGAACATCTTCGAGTATTGGAGGGCCTTGCGCATGACGGCGGCGTCGGCAATGCCCACGCCGTCGTCGCTGAAGGCGATGGCGCCGCGCTCTTGCATGGAGCCGATCTCGGCAAGCTCCTTTCCCTCGCGGGCCTTGGTGATGGCGCCGATGGGGTAGACGTTGGCGAGGCCGACGCGTTGGGATTCGCGCAGGACGAACTCGATGGCGGCCTCGTTGTCGAGCGGCGGCTTGGTGTTGGGCATGCAGCAGACGGTGGTGAACCCCCCTGCCACCGCGGCCGCGGCGCCGGAGGCGATGGTTTCTTCCTCCTCGTCGCCGGGCTCGCGGAAGTGGACGTGGACGTCGATCAGGCCGGGGGTGACGTAGCAGCCGGCGGCGTCGACGATCCGATCGGCTTTGCCGAAGTTGTCGCCGATGGCGGCGATCTTGCCGTCGCGAATGAGGAGATCGGCCTTCTTCTCTGTGTTTGAAGAGGGGTCGAGGATGGTGCCGTGTTGGATCAGTAAGGTGCTCATGCGGGTTGCGGTTTTGAAGAGTACGCGAAGGCGGGAAGGGACGAAGTACGCGAAGGTTAAACAGTGTTGATAATTCGTTTGATGCCGTCGCGCATAATTGGGACGTTACAAGTTGAGGAGGAGGGCTAGCTGGAGCTTCATTGCGACGAGGTAGCCCTTTGCTTGCGCGCCGTGAGCGGGGGCAATCGCCTCGACGGCCTTCAATTCAAGCACTAGCCGGTCGTCAACGAGAATGTCGACCCAGCCCTGTCCTACCAGTTCGCCCTTGTAATAAACGGGAACTGGAACCTCCAGCTTGTGAGGAATCCCTCTCAGCATCAGTTCGCGTGACAGCGCGGCTTTGTAGACGTTCTCGGGCAGTCCTGGGAAGAGCTCCTTGTGAACCTCGATCGCAGCTCCAATGACAGCACGTGCGAGATCCTCTGTGGCACCATCAACGCCTGAGTCGCCACGATGGCGCAAGTCGAAATCACCCATCTGCTGCTCCCTTCGTCTTCCTTCGTCCCTTCGCGCCTTCGCGTACTCTCCCGCCTTAAAGGACCAGATAGAGCACGGCCATGCGGACGGCTAACCCGTTGGTTACCTGGGACAGGATTCCGCTTTGGGGGCCGTCGGCGATGCTGGAGGAGATTTCTATTCCGCGGTTCATGGGGCCGGGGTGCATGATGAAGACATCATTTTTGCAGCGGGCGAAGCGGTCGTGAGTCAGGCCGAAAAAACGGGTGAATTCGCGGACGGTGGGGAACTGGCTGCTTTTGATGCGCTCGAACTGAACGCGCAGCATGTTGATCACGTCGACCTCGCCGGCGATTTCGTCGAAGTTGTGGAAGACCTTTGCGCCCAATTGCTCGAAGGAGCGCGGGACGAGGGTGGGCGGGCCGACGAGATAGACTTCGGCGCCGAGCTTGGTGAGGCCCCAGAGGTTGGATCGGGCGACGCGGCTGTTGACGACGTCGCCGACGATGGCAACTTTGAGGCCCTCGATTCGGCCGAAGCGCTCGCGGATGGTGTAGAGGTCGAGCAGGCCCTGCGTGGGGTGTTCGTGGGCGCCGTCGCCGGCGTTGACGATGCTGCACTGGACCGTGCGCGCGAGCAAATCAGCGGAACCGGCGGCGGCATGGCGGATGACGATGATGTCGACGCCCATGGCCTCGATGTTGCGCGCGGTGTCGATGAGGGTTTCGCCCTTGCTGACGCTGGAGCCTTTCTCGCTGAAGTCGATCAGGTCGGCCGAGAGACGCTGGGCGGCGAGGGCGAAGCTGGTACGGGTGCGGGTGGAGTCTTCGAAGAAAGCGTTGACGACAACGCGGCCGCGCAGGGCGGGCACTTTCTTTACGCTGCGCGTTGACACTTCCTTGAAGGCTCGGGCGGTGTCCAGCACGAAACGGAGCTCGTCGGCAGACAGGCTTTCCAGCGTCAGCAGGTGTTTACGCGTCCATCGCAAATCGTTGTTCGCCATCGTCATTCGTGAATTTAGCTCCGCGGCTCCACCACGATCTCGTCGCGGCCGTCGACTTCGGTCATGCGGACGTTCACCCGGTGGTCGGCCGGCACGTCCTTTAGAGCCAGGCCGACGAAATCGGGCTGGATCGGCAGCTCGCGTCCGCCGCGATCGGCAAGGACCGCCAGGCGGATGGCGCTGGGGCGGCCGAAATCGGTGAGGGCGTCGAGGGCGGAACGGATGGAGCGCCCCGTGAAGATGACGTCGTCGACCAGCAGCGCGGGCTTGTCGTTGATGTCGAAGCTGATTTCGGTGGGCCGGACGAGCGGTTTTGCGCCTTTTTGCGAGACGTCGTCGCGGTAAAAGGTGACGTCGAGCACGCCGAGCCCGAGCTTGGTGAAACCGCGCTCGCGCAAGGTGGCGGCAAGGCGCTGCGCAACGAACTCGCCGCGGGTGCGGATTCCGATGACGCTGAGCTCATGATCGGGAGGGAATGCCGTGGCAATTCGCGCGGCCAAGCGGTCGATCACGCGGCGAATATCTCTCTCGTCATACTGCGTGCGCATCGGCGGCGCAGAGTACGAGAAACTGCGAGAAACTGCAAAAACGGCGCTGAACGTGAATCGGGAATGCCGACCCTATTCGACTTTACTTGAGGTTCGATCGTGCGCCTTCATTGGCTTCTTCATCATGATCTTCAACCACGACGCCGTTGGTGCCGGCGGATTGCAGACGGAAAACCGTGATTTCCGGCCGGCACCAGTCGAGCACGCGTTGTCCGTAGGAGAGGCCGCGGTTGACGTAGAGATGCCGGCCGTTGACCGAGTAATAGCCGTGCGTGTAATGGCGATAGCGGTGGGGGTAAAACGTGCGGCCGAATCGGCTCGTCGCCACCTGCCGCCCGTGCGTGTGGCCCGCCAGCATCCACTGCCACGGGTATTCCATCAGATCCAGCACGTTCGCCGGGTTGTGATTCAGACAGATGACGGGCAGGTCGCCGTCGACGCCCGCAAAACCCTTCACCGCGTCGATGTGCCCCGACCATTCATCGTCCAGGCCAACGACCGCCAGTGGCTTGGTTGCGCCGTCGGGTTTGACGTATTCCACCTCATTTCGCAGGACCCGGAGGCCGCGTTTGATGAGACATTTCTCCAGAAAATCGGCGCGGCGTCTTCCCTCGGCGGAGGTGTTCTTGCCGTAGATGCTGTAGTCGTGGTTGCCGAAGGTGCAGATGACGCCGTGCCTGGCCTTCACATGTGAGAGGAGGGTGGCGATGCGCTCGGCGAAGCGGTATCCGCCCGTGATGAGATCGCCGGTGACCACCACGAGATCGGCGTCGATTTCGTTGACCCAACGGAGGTGCTGGACAAGGTAGCGGGCCCAGACCACCGGGCTGTAATGCAGATCTGAAATCTGGACGATGCGGAAGCCTTCGAAGGCAGGGTCGAGGCGCTCCATGGGCATGGTGACGCGCGCGATATCCACCCAGCGGCGGTGCAAGGGCAGCGCGTGTGCGCCGGTGAGTCCGACGCGGGACATTAATGTCCAGATTACGCGACGCCAGCGGTGCTGCCGCCGCCACTCGGGGTGCTTGAGATAATTCCTGACGAACTCCACCATCCGTTGCGACCCTTACTCGACCATGCTTAATGCCGCGGCCATCTCGTCGCGCGCGTGCAGGTCGCCCTTCTTCTCCGCCGCTGCGATTCCTTCGTGATAGAGTTTTCTGGCTGAATCGACATCGCCCGCAGCCTCTTGGGTGAGAGCGGCCTGGTGGTATGCGACGCAATAGGCTGGATCGAGCCTCAGCACTTGGCCGAAGTAGTCGAGCGCCGCGGGATAATCGCCGGCTTTGCGGTATTCCTGTGCCACGGCATAAAGCAAAAAGGTGTCCCCCGGCGATTTATCGAGCATCCCGCGCAGCTTTTCCATTCGTTCGCTCATACAACCTGATCATACCACCGGCGACGGACGAGCGAACCTCCCAAAGCGGTCGCGGCTCGCGCAGGCAATAATTTTATACCGCGGCCAGCGGCATGCCGAAGGTCTCGGCGACGGCGGGGTAGAGGATCTTGCCTTCGGCCAGATTGATTCCTTCCATCAAGCCGGCGTCCTCCGCGGCCGCTTTGCGATAGCCCTTGTTGGCGATGCGCAGCGCGTAGGGGAGGGTGGCGTTGCAGAGGGCGATGGTGGAGGTGCGTCCGACCGCGCCAGGCATGTTGGTGACGCAATAATGGACAACGCCGTCGATGACGTAGGTAGGCGACTGATGGGTCGTGGGCCGGGCGGTCTCGACGCAGCCGCCCTGGTCTATGGCGACGTCGACGATGACGCTGCCGTTCTTCATGGCGACCAGATCCTGACGTGTTACCAATCGCGGAGCTTTGGCGCCGGGGATCAAGACGGCGCCGATGACAAGATCGGCCTGTCGAATCTGATCGCGCACGGTGTGGATGTCGCTGTAGATCGTATGCACGTTGGCGGGCATGACATCGTCGAGGTAGCGCAGGCGGTCGAGGTTGACATCCATCAGGATGACGTTTGCGCCAAGTCCGGCGGCCACCTTGGCGGCGTTGGTGCCGACGACTCCGCCGCCGAGCACCACGACGTGGGCCGGAGCGACGCCGGGAACGCCGCCGAGCAAGATGCCGCGGCCCATCATGGGCTTCTCGAGGTACTTGGCGCCCTCCTGGATGCTCATTTTCCCGGCAATTTCGCTCATCGGGGTCAGGAGCGGCAACTGGCCCTTGCGATCTTTGATGGTCTCATAGGCGATGGCGACGATGCCGCTATCGAGGCATCCCTGCGTCAGCTCGCGCGACGCGGCGAGGTGGAAATACGTGAACACGATCTGGCCGCGCCGAAATATTTTGATCTCGGCCGGCTGCGGCTCCTTGACCTTTACGATCATGTCAGACGCCGCGAAGATTTCGGCGGGGGCCCCGACCATGCTTGCGCCGGCGGCTTCGTAATCGGCGTCGGCAAACCCGCTGCCCACGCCGGCGCCGCGTTCGACCATCACCTGGTGGCCGCTCTTTACGAGCAGTTCCACGCCGACGGGCATCATGGCGACGCGGTATTCGTCGGATTTGATTTCTTTGGGTACGCCAACTTGCATGACCGGTCCTCTCTTTTCCCCAAAAATGCTCGCCGCGGCGGATGTCCGATAATTCACCGACCCGATAATAATGCGCCTCTCCACGATGACCGCCATCGAACAAAAAGGCAACGTTGCCTGTGGGCCACAGGCGATCTAGCCGATGCTCAAAAGGAACGCGCGTTGCTCGAACGCCACGCGCGCCGTTCCTTTAACGACGGTCAACAGGCCGCCGGCGACTGACGAACCGAATGCTGCAACCCAACACGCCCCACAAGCCGCGCCTGCTCATTCTGGATGAGGACCGCATCATCGTGCAGTCGCTCTCGCAGTTCCTTCGCCGGGAGAACTATGATGTCACCGGCTGCGCCGAGCCCGCGACCGCGCTCGATCACCTTGAAGCGAACCATTTTGAGCTGCTGCTGGTGGACATCAATCTGCCGGGGATCAAGCCGGCGGATTTTTTGCGGGATTTGAAGCGGCGATTCCCGCACCTGCTGGTGATCGTGATCACGAGCTACGGCTCGATCGAGGGCGCGGTAGAGGCGACCAAGATGGGGGCATTCGATTACCTTACGAAGCCGATCGTCGATGAAGAGATACGGGTGGTCGTCGAGAAGGCCGTGCGCCAGCAGTCGCTTCTGTTTGAGAACCAGACGCTTAAGCTTCAACTGGACTTGCGGTTTGGGCTGGAAAACGTGGTCGGGCACGACCACAAAATGCTGAAGGTGTTTGACCTGGTGGAAGCGGTGGCCGATTCGCGCACGACGGTGATGATGACCGGGGAATCGGGGACGGGCAAGTCGTTGCTCGCTCGGGCGATTCATCATCGCTCGCCGCGCGCCGGGAAGCCGTTCGTGGAGGTGTCGTGCGGGGCGCTTCCGGAGACGTTGCTCGAATCGGAATTGTTCGGGCACGTTAAGGGGGCGTTCACGGGCGCGATCGCC
>JBBRIN010000231.1:0-6385 GCA_038221115.1 Tepidisphaerales bacterium | reverse complement strand
GCATGAACTCATTGCGCACGGCGGCGTCGAGAACGGCGCCCGCGGCGCGGCCCGGGAACTCCATCGTCCCGGTCAACAGTTTGTCGCCGGGACATGCCACAACCACCTCTGTACCAACGAAGCTGCGACGGCGCAGGATGTCGGCGATGCGCCTGACCTCGCCGGTTTTGACGGATCCGACCCCGGATGACGTTCGCGGGAAACAGGCCACGGCCTCAACGCGCGTTCCGCGCGAGGCGCTCTGGCTGAGCTGAACGGCCTTGACGTTTCGCGTTCCCACGTCCAAGCCGATCGCGGAGCGCTCAGGAAGACCAAAGAATTTCATTGCGTTAGCCTCCCCTCGCTGCAGATGTCAGGTCGAACAGCGGCATGAACATGCTCAGCGCCACGGCGCCGACCAAGACGCCGAGCACGATCAGGATCAGGGGCTCTATGATGCTCGTGAGCGACTTCATGACGACCTCATTTTCCTCGTCCATGAAGTCGGCCATGTTGAGCAGCAGCGGACCGACCTGCCCGCTGCGCTCGCCGTTGCGCAGCGCCTCGTAAATATTGAGTGGGATGAGGTCCTTGCGAGCAAACGCCGAACTGATCGGCTCGCCGCGCGTGACGGCGACTTCGGCGCGGGCCAGGAGGTCGGAATAATGATGATTAGGGATGCCAAGCTTGGTCAGCCGCAGCGCGTCCAGAAGCTGCACCTTGCTCTGCAGAAGGATGCCCAGTGTGCGCACCACGCGCGCGGTGATGAAGTTACGGACCAGGAGGCCGAACTTGGGCATGCGGATGAAAAGCGTGTCCATGGAACGTTTGCCGGATTCGGTCCCGAGCCACGTCTTGGTGCCGATGACGACGCCGCCGACACTGAGCAGGATGGCCCACCAGTAGCCCCGGAGGATGCCGCTGACGCCCATGAGGAACTTCGTGGAAGGCGGCAGAGGGGAATCCAGGGTCTTGAACAGCTCAGCGAACCGCGGCAGGACGAAGGTGAGCATTGTCACCAGCACATTGATGGAAACCAGGATCAGCAGGCAAGGGTAAACCATCGCTCCGATGATGGAGCTGCGGACGTGGAGCTGCTTCTTCGTGAGCGCCGCCATCCGGTCGAGCATGGCGGCAAAGTTGCCGCCCGTCTCGCCAGCCTCCACCATACTTCTCACGATGGTGTCGAAATAGCCGGGATGACACGCCATCGCCTCGGATAGGGGGGTGCCCTGTTCGACGCGCGCGCGGATGTCAGCCAGCACGTCGTGCCATGGTCCGGGCGGGACTTGGCGCTCCAGCGCTTCGAGCGATTGCGTAAGCGGGATGCCCGTCGACACGAGCACCTGCAACTGTCGGGAAAACATGGCGAGGCACTTGAGGCGCTTTCCGCGACTGATCCGGCCGCGAACTTTGGTGCCGCCGGGCGCGCGCGACGCTTCAGCGATTTCGGTGACGAACATGCCGCGGCGGCGGAGTTGCTCGATGGCCTCGGAAGCATCTTTCGTCTCGATGATGTCGGCAACGACTTTGCCGGCGGCGTTCAGCGCTTGATAGGAAAACTTCATGCGACCTCCCGGACGGCGTTACCCGACAGCGGTTGCTGGTGTGAATGGCCGCGGCTGGCCAGCTCGCCCTCATCATGGGTGACGCTGAGCATTTCCTCGAGGCTGGCCTTGCCCGCCAGTGCCAGTTGCACGCCCTCTTCGCGCAGATTGAGAAAGCCATTGCGCTTGGCTTCTTCGCGCAGCTCATGAGCGGGCGCAGCGCGATGAACCATGCGGCGCAGCTCCGGATTCACTTCGAGCACCTCATAGACACCGATACGACCCTTGCAGCCGCTGTCGTGGCATTGCGGGCATCCGCCACCCTTGCGAAAGGCCCGCCCGGTCTGGTTGGCCAGGCCTGCGTCGGCCAACACATTCTCCGTCGGGTAATACTTCGTCGCACACGCGGGGCAGATCGTGCGTGCCAGGCGCTGCGCGATGACGCCATTGAGCGCGCTGGAGAGGAGGTATGGTTCAATCCCCATATCGAGCAGACGAGCCACGGCGCCCGGCGCATCATTCGTGTGAAGCGTTGCCAGCACGAGGTGGCCGGTGAGCGCGGCCTGCACGGCGACGTGGGCTGTCTCCTGATCGCGAATCTCGCCCACCATGATGATGTCGGGGTCCTGGCGCAGAATGCTCCGCAGCGCGCGGGCAAAGCTCAGCCCGATCGATTCTTGAACGTGAATCTGATTGATCAGGTCCAGTTGGTACTCGACCGGGTCCTCAATGGTGATGATGTTTCGTTCGGGGCTGCGAAGCAGCTCCAGGCCGCTATAAAGCGTCGTGGTCTTCCCGCTGCCGGTGGGGCCGGTGACAAGCACCAGCCCGTGCGGGCGCCGAAGCATGCGCTGGAACATCTCCATGGCCTCCGGCCGCATCCCCAGGTCCTCCAGCCGCACGCGAAGATTCGCCTTGTCCAGAACCCGAAGCACGAGTTTTTCGCCGAGCAGTGTGGGCATGCTGCTGACGCGCAGATCGATCTCGCGCCCTTCGGCAACGATGCGAACGCGGCCTTCCTGCGGAAGCCGCTTCTCGGCAATGTCCATCTTGCCGATGACCTTGATGCGCGAGGTGATCGCCCCGTGAATCCCCGGCGGCGGCTTCATCAGGTCGCGAAGCACGCCATCGATTCGATAGCGAATGCGCGACCCCTTCTTGTCCGGCTCGATGTGGATGTCGCTGGCGCGGTCGCGAATCGCCGTCGTCATCATCACGTTGACCAGATTGATGATCGGGCTGCCCGCGACCATCCGGTCGAGGTCGGTGACCGGGCCTTCATCGAGCTGCTCGCGCTCGACGACCTCGACATCCGACGTTTCCAGCGATGTGAGGAAGGCGTCAACGTTGACGGTGCCGTCCGCATACTTGGCCAGGTATTCGCGGATGTTGGCTTCAAGTGCCAGGATCGCCTTAATCTTGCAGCCGGTGAGGTGCTTCAGGCGGTCTATCTTGGGCAGAGACTGCGGCTCGGTCATCGCGACGGTCAGCGTGCCATGCACCTTGAACATCGGGATGACGAGCAATCGCTCGGCCTCTTCCTGGCCGATCAGCTTGATGAGCGCAGGGTCGATCAAGCCGTGGCGAAGCTGAACGCCGGAGAGGCCCAGGCACTTGCCAAGGATATGTACCAGCGACGCGCTGTTGATCACCCCCTGCTCGACAAGCATCTCTCCTAGCATGCGGCCGGTGGCCTTCTGCTCGGCGAGCGCGCGGCTCAACTGCTCGGTGCTGAGGATGCCCTCCTGCACGAGTGCGTCGCCGATGCGAAGCTTATGGCCCTGAGATTTTGCCGGCCTGCCGGTCACGATGCCTCTCTCCCTGCCAAACAACTCGGACAACCACTCAAATCAAAGGAAGCTTCGGGCCGCGCTGCTAGCATCTTCAAAGTGCTCGAAAAGCGCCGCCAACTCGGTAATTTCCAGCACCTCCCGAACGGTTTTGTTCGCCGCGCAAAGCTTCAATACCTGGCCACCCTCCGACAGCTCTTCGCTGACCTCGACCAGCACTTCAAGGCCCCGGCTGTCCACGAAAGGAATCGCTTCCATGTCCAGAACGACCCGGCCCAGGTTGGCGCTGGCGGTCTGCAGAAGCGCGGTCTTGACCTGCTCGGCATCGACTTCCAGCAGCGCGCCGTCCGGCCGCACGATCGTCACCGCGCCCTGCTTTTGCATTCCGATGTTCATGGCGCGCTACCTCCGCCGCTCTCAAACTGCTTCGGCGCTGATCGGCAGCGTCAGGACGAACGTGCTGCCCTTGTCGAGCTTGGAGTCGACCGTGATGTCCCCGCCGTGAAGCCGAACCACCTCGCGGGCCAGCGTCAGGCCCAGGCCCGTGCCGGTGATCTTGACGACGCGCGGGTCCTTGGCACGATAGAATTTGTCGAAGACGTGCTTGAGATCGTCCTCACTGATGCCGATGCCGGTGTCGTTCACCTCCACGGTCAGCAGGCTTTGCTCGACGTTGACATTGATGGTGACCTGCCCGCCCTCGGGCGTGTATTTGAGGGCGTTGCCGACGAGGTTTTGAAGCGCAACCGAGATTTTCTCCCGATCGCCCTTCACGGCCGGCAGCTTTGGCGGCAGGTTCATGCGCAGCCTGATCTGCTTCTCGTTGGCCTGCGCGTCATAGTCTATGAACAGGTCGGAGAACAGGGTGTCCAGCCGTACATCCGCGCGATTGAGTTTGAACGAGCCGGCCTCGATCTCAGAGACGGATAGCATTTCACCGACGATGTGCTCCAACCGCCGCGCTTCCTGGTTGATGACGTTCAATGCCTTGGCGCGGATGGCTGGATTGTTTTCGCCTTCCTCGATCGCAGTCTCGACATACAGGCGGATGTTGGTGAGTGGCGTGCGCAGCTCGTGGGTGGCCTGTGCGACGAAAGCGTTGCGGGCCTCGTCGGCAACACGCTGCTGGGTCACGTCTTCAATGATGACCATGGCGGCCGCCGAGTCTTCCCGGCGAACGGGGCGGACGCTGAATTTCAAAACGCCCGCGTCGCCGGTCTTATCGTCGATGCGCTTGACCTCCAGGGTCGTGCGCCGCCGCACAGAACCGGATGCAACAGCCTCGATGGCTGCCATCACGTGCTCGTCGCGAACGTAAGGCGCGATGGGGGCCCCTTGAATCTCCTCGCGCTTCCCTTGCAGAAAGACCGCGGCCGCGCCATTGACGAGCTTCACGTTGAGCTTCTCGTTGATCAGCATCAGCCCCTGCGACATTGCATCGAATGCCGATTCCAGATCCCCCCGATTCACGCGACGGTCGGCGATCGACTGTTTGACACGGGCAACGGCCACGGACGATTCAAGCCGCTCGCGCTCGACCAGCATCGTGTTCCACGCATCCGCCTCGTCGCCCAGATCAGCCCCCACGGCAAGGGCCGGTAGTGCCCGTTCTCCGCCGGCTAATGCCAGCAGCGCCTCGCGGATGGCGCCCATGGCCCGCAAGCGCGACCGCATGCTGCGGTAGACGATCAAGAACATGACCAGCGATGCCGCGCCGATCGACCACACGCCCACCTGCGCTTCCCAGAACGCGCCGATCGGATAGTCGATGGGGGCCTGAATATCGATGCGGGCGGCGCCGCGGCCGGGGACCGTCATCGCCCGGGAGAGCAGCACGAGCGTCGGCGTAGCGACATCGCGCTCCCCGCCGCTGGCGATCCCAGTCCACGTTTCGGGCAGCTTATGAGCGTTGATTTTCGCGGGCTCGTTCGCCGCGATGACTTGATTGTCCGGCAGAATCACCCGGAACTTGGTCAGGTGGTATGCACGCCCGGCGTTCACGACCAATCGGCGCACCCCCGAAATATCCCCCTGCGAGAGCATCGACTCGACGCTCTCCCGCAACACCGACTCGGCGGCGCGCACTTGCTCGGCTCGCGATGCGGCAATCGCATCCCGCTGGGTTTGTTGCGTCCACCAGCCGCTGGTGGCCATCGCCGCGAACAGCAGGCTCGCGAGCACCATCCCCCCTCGCGCGATCGCCGACTCCCCGCGCACCAGAAAGCTTCGCTTCACCGGCGGCGCCAGCGCCTCCTCGACCTCGGCGCCATCCAAAGCATCGGCGGCAGCGTCGGTCTGCGACGTTGCGGCGTCGTCTGCGTCTGTGGGCTTGTCCACCATTCCAATAGCCTCCGGGCGCGGACCCAATCCGCTCCATCCCCGGAGGTACATCGGTTATCGTCCCGCCCACTTGAGGCAGGACGCATCGAAAAGGCTCGCAAAAACGGTTATGACGCGCGTGCGGCGCAGGTAACTGGATGCTAAACCGAAGTGACGGCGCTTTCGGCCAAGAGCCCGAAGAGGGTCAGGCTTTGCGCGCGGGTGATCTCGACGTCCAATAAGCGGCCCGTCAACGCAGCCTCGCCGTCGAACACGACAACCTGGTCGCCGCGCGTGCGCCCCACAAGCTGTGTCCGCGCGAGCGCGATGGGGACCGCCGCTTTCGCCCACCCCAGTTGTACCGTGCCCGCCGCCATGGGCTCGCGCCGGCTAACCAGCTTGCTTTCGCCCTCAACCAGAATCTCCACCGTCTTGCCGACCATCTCGCGGTTGTTGGCAGCCGACACATCCTGCTGCACCGCCAGAAGTTCCCCGTTCCGCCGCCGCTTGATCTCCTCAGGCACATCATCGGGATAACGCTCGATCGCCGTCGTCCCGGGTCGCGGTGAGTATTTAAAGATGAAGCTGTTCTTGAACCGGCAGCGCTTCACCATGTCGACGGTCTGATCGAACTCGGCGTCCGTTTCGGTGGGGAATCCGACGATGAAATCGCTGGCAATGCACACGTCCGGCATGTGTTCCCGCGCGCGATCGACGAAATCGTAATACTGCTGCGCCGCATAGCCGCGG
>JBBRIN010000230.1:0-6429 GCA_038221115.1 Tepidisphaerales bacterium | reverse complement strand
GCACTTGCGTGGTGTTGCTTAAGCCCGCGTTGTATTTGAGGGAGAAGATCGTCTGCGTCGCGTCAACAATGTTGTTCACCAGGAGGGTGGTGCCGGCACCGCTAGTGCCGAAGATCACGTTGTTGGTCCCCGTAGGAATGCCACCGGTCCAGTTGCCCGCGGTCGACCAGAGTTGGTTGCCGCCCAAACCGCTCCACGTCGCGTCAGCCTTGGCGACGGAGCCGCGACCCAATCCCGCCACACAGGCGGCGGCGAATAGCGCCCGCCGCGTTTTAGCGCGGCGCACACGGGTTCGGGAAGAAGTCGAAGGATAGATGGACGCAGTTTGGCTGTTCGCACTCTCCGCAAAACGCATATCGCCTCCAAGCACTTGAACCGATCAATCGACTCGAATCGATGTGCACGGGTGGGCTGATGCTCAACCATTCGCCCGCGATCATGCGAACATATTCAAATCGCCACCCCGATGCAATCGATATTTGCGAATCTTAGTAGGAAACTTTGGGTATTTGGGGGTATTCCAATCCGAGTCGTTGGATTGGCGGCGGCGTTGTGTCGTCGGCTCCGTTGCTGGTGGTATCTGAGATGCCAAGGTACCGTGTTCGCCAGTGCCCACTCTCATATACGAACGCCTGAAGTCGGTTTATCGCTCGTTTGACAGGATCGTGCTGCGGTCCCCGGTCACCACGCCGATTGGCTCTGAAACTCGCCCTCTACCGGCGGTGGACGAGCAACCGCTTCGCGCCGAGCTGTTTAGCGTCAGCCAGCTCGAACAGCACGCAAGATCGCTTGCCTCATGGCATGACGTGAGCGTCGGTCGTCCTGTGTCGGGTCGCCGGGACCTGCTCTTGCCGCGCCTGCGCGCCAATGAGCTGGTCATGCGCGAGGCGTATGACGTGGTCAGCGGCGGGGTGAAACTCGGCAGGCGAATCACGCCGGCGGCTGAATGGTTTCTGGATAATTACCATTTGATCGAAGAGCAGATCCGGACGGCCCGGCGGCATTTGCCGCGCGGGTATAGCCGGGCCTTGCCGCGCCGGTGGAGCGGCCCGGCGGCTGGCCAGCCGCGCGTATACGCGATCGTGCTGGACCTGATCGCCCATGCCGACGGGCGCGTGGACGCTCATGGGCTGCGCGCGTTTGTTTCGGCATACCAGTCGGTGAAGCCGCTCACGTTGGGCGAGCTGTGGGCGATACCGATCATGCTCCGGCTGGCGCTTCTGGAGAACCTGCGACGGGTGGCGGTACATGTGATGAGGGGGCGGCGCGACCGCGAGCGGGCGGGGTATTGGGTGGAGCGAATGCTGGACGTGTCGGCCAAGGAGCCGGGCCAGGTACTGATGGTCCTGGTGGAAATGTTGAAGGAGAACCCGCCGCTGACGAACGCGTTCGTGGCGGAGTTTGCAAGCCGCCTTCTGGGCCAGGGGCCGACCCTGATCCTGGCGCTCACCTGGTTTGAGCAGCGTCTGTCGGAGCAGGGACAGACGATGGAGCAGGTGTTTCAGGAGGCCAGCCAGAGCCAGGCCACGCACCAGGTATCGATCGGCAACAGCATCAGCAGCCTGCGATTCCTGGGCGCGACCGAATGGCGAGACTTCGTCGAGGACATGAGCGTTGTGGAGCGGACGCTTGCCGCCGATCCCGCGGCGGTTTACCCGCTGATGGATTTCGCCACGCGAGACCAGTACCGGCATGCGGTGGAGCAGATCGCCAAGCGAAGCCCGCTCTCCGAGGACGAGGTGGCGCGCATGGCGGTGCAACTGACGGGATCGCGATCTGAAAAGCCCTCTGGAGGCGGAGATACGAACGCAGCCGTCGATCGAACGGGGCACGTCGGATATTTTCTGGTGGACGAGGGTCGCCGAACGCTCGAACGCGCCGCGCAGATGCGCGGAACGGTGGGGATGCACTTCAGGCGACTCGCACGCCTCTTTCCGTTGACGCTGTACGTCAGCCTTATCGCGATGCTCACGGCGGGGGTGACTGCGGCATTGCTGGGATGGGGCGCTCAGCATGGGATTGGCCGATGGTCGCTCCTCATGATTGGCGCGCTGCTGGTGATCTGCACGAGCCAGCTCGCGGTGGCTCTGGTTCACTGGCTGGTGATGTCGCTGGTGTGTCCACAGATCTTGCCGAGGATGGATTTTTCGAAGGGGATTCCCGCCGAGCACCGCACCGTCGTGGCGGTGCCTGCAATGCTGACTGATAGCGCCGAGCTGGAAGAGCTTCTGGAAGGGCTGGAGGTGCGTTTTCTGGCGAATCGCGACGCGAACCTGTCGTTTGCGCTTTTGAGCGACTTTCGCGATGCCCCGGAAGAAGCGGGAGCCGCGGATCAGGCACTGCTCGAGCGCGCGCGGGAGGGGATCGAGGCGTTGAATGCCAAGTACGGCGGCGATGCGGAGCACGAAGGGGTCGCGGCGGGATCGCATGAAAGCGGGAATGGGGATGGCGCTACTCTGCCACGGGCACGGGCGGAGCAGGGGCGCTTCTTCCTCCTTCATCGCGCGCGAAGATGGAATGCGCAAGAGGGCGTATGGATGGGCTGGGAGCGAAAGCGGGGAAAGCTGGAAGAGTTCAACGCGGCGCTCCGTGGCGATCGGAGCGGATTTGACATCGTCGTCGGCCCGATGGAACGACTGCGCGACATTAAATATGTGATCACGCTCGATAGCGATACGCAGTTGCCGCGAGATTCGGCGCGCGAGCTGGCCGGCACGATGGCGCACCGGCTGAACAGGCCGTGTTACGACGAGCGTCTGGGAAGAGTCACCGTGGGGTACAGCATCCTTCAGCCGCGCGTGGGCATCACGTTACGGAGCGCAGCGCGGTCTCGCTTTGCACAGCTCTTTGCGGGTGATGCGGGGATCGATCCGTACACCCGCGCCGTCTCGGATGTGTATCAGGATCTATTTCACGAAGGGTCGTTCATCGGAAAGGGCATCTACGACGTCGACTCGCTGCAAAGGTCGATTCACGGGCGGTTTCCGGAGAATCGAGTGCTGAGCCACGACTTGCTCGAGGGGGCGTACGGGCGGGCGGGACTCGTGAGCGATGTGCTTCTGTTTGAGGATTATCCCGCCGCTTATCCCACGGATGTGAGCCGTCGACGGCGGTGGATTCGGGGCGACTGGCAGATCGCGGCCTGGGCGGGGCCGCGCGTTCCCGCGGCAGAGGGGCATCGGGTCCGAAACCCGGTGTCGATGCTCTCGCGATGGAAGATCCTCGACAACCTTCGTCGAAGCATCGTGCCGATCGCCTTGCTGGCGCTGCTGTTGAGCGGATGGTTTCTTCCGGGTCTTGCGGCGTTCTTTACGTTAACGGTGATCGGCATCATGGTCCTGCCGACGCTGCTGATGGCGGCGGCGGATCTGGCACGGCGGCCGAACGATCTGCCGCCCTCGCAGCACGCGCGGATTATTTTTGATGGGCTTCTCCAGCAGGTCGTGCGCGACGCATTCGCGTTTGCTTGCCTGCCATACGACGCGGCGATCGGCGTCGATTCGATCGGCCGCACGCTCGCCAGGGTGCTGGTCACGCGACGCAGGTTGCTCGAATGGCGAACCGCCGGCGACGCTCAACGCGCAGCGCGCGCAAGTCTGGTCGGCTTCTATGCGTCAATGTGGGTGCTCCCGGCGGCTGCCGCGGCCATGGCGATCCTCCACCGGCGCGTAACATTCGCCGTCGCGGTCCCGATCATGGCACTGTGGCTGCTCGCCCCCGGGGTGGCATGGTGGTTGAGCCGGCCAATCCAACGAGTAAGGCCGCGTCTGGCGGTTTCAGACTACACGTTTCTTCGCATGGTCGCGCGCCGCACGTGGCGCTTCTTTGAGATGTTCGTCGGGCCGATCGACAATTACCTCCCGCCCGACAACTTCCAGCAGGATCCGCCGCAGGGCGCGGCGCATCGAACATCGCCCACGAATATTGGGCTGGCGCTGCTGAGCAACCTGGTTGCCTACGACTTTGGTTACATCACGTCGGGCGAGATGATGGCGCGAACCTCGCGAACGCTGGCAACGGTGGATCGGCTGCAAACGTATCGCGGCCACCTGTTCAACTGGTACGACACCCGCACCCTCGAGCCGCTGCGGCCGACGTATGTTTCGACGGTCGATAGTGGCAACCTCGCCGGGCATTTGCTCGTGCTGGTGACGGGCCTCAACGAGCTGGCGACACAAAAGATTGCCCGACCGGAAGTATTCTCGGGCCTCGGTGAGACGTTGGACGTGCTCCTGGATGAAGCGCGGGTCCGGCGGGGGGTGGCCGGGGCGGATAACACGGGCCGCGCTCCGTCGGGGTTCTTCGCCACGATCGCGCGAGCACGGGATCAACTTCTTGTGGCGCCGAGGATATTGCCGGCGTTTCATCTCGCCCTGAAGCAGATCGCGGTTGCGTCGGGTGAGCTTGTGGGCGCCACCCAGCCCCCGATGAGCGAAGAGCTTCAGTCGTGGATCGACACGTTCCAAAGCCAGTGCCGATACGCACTGGAGGAGCTCACCCATTTGGTGCCGTGGCTCGAATTGCCGCCGCCGCCCGACTCCTTGTGGCGCGATGGAGCGGCGCGACGAACCGAGCTTCGCCAACTTGTTCGCCGGCTGGACGACGTTCCCACGCTTGCGAGCCTGGCGCGCCTTGAGCTGACGGTCGCGCCAGTGATCGACGCGGTGCTGGTGGAAGATCGAGGAGGCGGGGTCCCTTTGCTGGATCAGGAATGCGATTGGCTTACCCGATTGCGCGAGTCGGTCGCGCAGGCGTCCGACCGCGCGGCACATCGCCTGGCGGAAGCCCGACAACTTGCCGAGCGCTGCACGGAACTGGCCAACATTGACTATGAGTTCCTTTATGACCGCGACCGCCACCTTTTGGCCATCGGTTACAACGTCGCCGACCGCCGGCTCGATCCCAGCTTCTATGACCTGCTTGCGTCAGAGGCGCGTCTCGCCAGTTACGTTGCGATCGCCCAAGGAAAGCTGCCGCAAGAGCACTGGTTTGCCCTGGGCCGCCTGTTAACCACCTCGGGCGGAAGGCCGGCTCTGCTCTCGTGGAGCGGATCGATGTTCGAGTACTTGATGCCGCTGCTGGTCATGCCGACGTATGACCGAACGTTGCTCGACGAGACCTATCGCGCCGCGGTCGAACGGCAGATTTCGTACGGAAGGGATCGGGGTGTGCCATGGGGCGTGTCCGAGTCGGGATATGCAAAGACCGATGCGCAGCTGAACTACCAGTATCACGCGTTCGGTGTGCCAGGCCTGGGATTCAAGCGCGGATTGGGCGACGACCTGGTGATCGCGCCATACGCCAGCGCGATGGGTTTGATGGTTTCGCCCGAAGCCTCCGCCGCCAATCTTCGCCGGCTGGCGGCCGAGGGCCAGCTGGGCCCGTACGGGTTTTACGAGGCAGTGGATTATACGCCGACGCGAGTGCCGCGCGGTCAGGAGAGTGTTACCGTCCGGTCGTATATGGTTCACCACCAGGGCATGGCGATGCTTTCGCTGGCCTACCTGCTTCTGGATCGGCCGATGCAGCGGCGGTTCAGCGCCGATCCCGCGCTTCAGGCGACGGACCTGTTGTTGCAGGAGCGCGTGCCTAAGACACCTGCGATCTATCCCCACCCGGCGGAGGTGTCCGCCGCCCGCGCCGCGCCGGCCGAACGTGAGGCGAACTATCGCGTCATCACCAACCCCAGCACGCCTGCGCCGGAGGTGCACCTGCTGTCGAACGGCCGCTATCACGTAGCGGTGACTGCCGCCGGAACCGGGTATAGCCGATGGCGCGATCTGACGGTGACCCGGTGGCACGAGGACCCGACGCTCGACGCATATGGCACGTTTTGTTATGTCCGCGATGTCGACACGGGGGCGTTCTGGTCGACCGCGTATCAGCCGACGTTGAGGGCGGCGGGGCGGTATGAGGCGATCTATTCCGAGGGCCGCGCGGAGTTCCGGCGGCGCGACGGCGACATCGAAACCTACGTGGAGATCAGCGTCTCGCCCGAGGATGACATCGAGCTGCGGCGCATTAGCGTGACGAACCTCGGCAGGGAACTACGCACCGTGGAATTGACCAGCTACGCGGAGGTGGTGCTGGCGGCGGAAGCGGCGGACGCGGCCCACCCGGCGTTTAATAACTTATTCGTTCAAACGGAAATTCTTCGCGATCGCGGCGCCATTCTCGCGACCCGCAGGCCACGGTCGGGCGGGGAGCGACCGCCATGGATGGTTCATCTTATGACCGTACACGGGACGTCGGCAGGGGCGACGTCGTACGCGACGGCACGGGCCGAATTCGTGGGCCGGGGGCGTTCGGTTGCCGATCCGGCGGCGATGTATCGCACGTCGCTCGGCGACAGCGAAGGATCGGTGCTCGACCCGATCGTGTCCATTCGCAACTCCCTGGTGATCGAGCCGAATCAGACCGTTCGCGTGC
>JBBRIN010000229.1:0-6432 GCA_038221115.1 Tepidisphaerales bacterium | reverse complement strand
TCCCCGCCAGCGCCGCCTTTACCTTTTGATAGTTGCGGGCGTTGTGGTACTCGCTCCCGATCTTCAATGCCCTGGCGATCGACGTGATCAGCCCCGCCGCCGTCGCCGCCGCCTTCTCCACCGTGACCATCACCGCGCCGGACTTCACCTGGCAAATGGCGTTCAGCGCCATCGTCTTCCCGACGCCGCTCGTCGTCGGCCCGTACACCAGCCCGATCGTCCGCAGCGTCACCGCCGCGTTGGCCACCGCGAGGATCTCTTCAGCTACGCTCGTCCACACGAAATCGCTCACACGCGGGGCCGCGTCACGCTTCTCCTGATCCTCAAGCCACCGATCCAGATCGATCACGATCTCCTGCCAGTTGCCCGGAAAGTTAAAATTCAACACCGCCCCCAGCTTCGACGCCGCGACGCCCACCTATCGGGCGACGTCGCTCCGGGAGATCTGCGTCTGCGTGATGTACGCCAGCACGGCGTGGATGACGGACTCCCCGAGCTGCTTAGTCACCGCATCGGACCGCATGCCGTCCGGGATCATGCGGGATTGCCCGCGAATCCGCGTCCCTTCAATGAGCCGCTCGATCGGTTGCTTTGGGTCGTTCACGTGCTGCCTCCATCGCTAGATTGTTCATCCTCGATCCTGGCATCCGTGCCCCGTCCAAACGTCTCCATCAATTGATCAAACCCATTCGGTTCCGGCTCCGCCTTCCGCTCGTTCGCCGGCACGTACACGAACCGCCGCGATACCGCCGCCGCCTCATCCTCTTCCGCTCTTTCCTTCGCCAGTCGATCGTCCGTCGCTTTCATCAGCTCGAAAAATGAACCGTTCGCCGCGGCGACGTCGATCGACTCGCCCCCCGCCGCCTTCTTCCCCCCCGGCTCAGCCATCGATTCGATGGCGAGTTTGATCTCGGCGCGCAGCTCGTCGCCAGGACGCTCGGGGGATTCTTCCACAAGAGGGGCGTCATCGGCTGCGACCTGCTTGAAGTTGTTGAACAACATGGGCCGGTCTGTTTTCAGCGACCGGAGGAGCGCCATGTCAAGACCTTTGCACATCCGCGTTGGAGGCGTGGGCATCCCGAGCCAGCGACACAAATGCTGCCGCGCGCAACCCAACTCGCCGGCGAGACGGCTGAAATTCTTGATTCCGACGAATGCCGCGCGTGCGCGAACCCATTGGCCCCAGTGTTTCGTCGCGACGGTGGTTGGCTGTGACCTGCTGAGCATATGCGCTCCCTTTGTGCTGGCATCGGGAGATTGTCACATTCTTCTGTAAAAGTCAACCAAGTTTGTGAACAAATGGTGAGAAGCGACAACGGCTTATCGACAGCAAAGGTCGCCACCGGCTAGAAGTCCGTTGTGCGGAAAGCTGCAAAACCACATTGGGGTGACTGGATTATTCACCGTAGCAGGATCGTCGGTTTTAAACGCAACAAGGATCTTGCCGCCGCTGTTGGATGCTCCCCGAATCAAATCTCTCGTTGGGCTGGAATGCACTTGCCGCCGGACCGCATTTTGAAGGGCCTGGACGAAAAGTTGGCGGAGGCGCTGGAGACTACTCACAGCATCGTTTTCGTCGATTGGCGCGAAGTCGATCCCGAAGACGCAGGCGAAGTGGCAAACGAGTTGTTGGAGTTACCCGGATCGGGTCGGCCGTGGGAAGAGCCAGGGTGGGAAAACCTCGACGCTGAGGCTCGTTTCCGCGTGATCCTATATCATCTTGGGGGAGACGGGCCTTATCTTGAGCAGCTTTTCCAACACGCCGCGATGCTCATCGAAGCAAAGGACGCTCGCGACCTCAGAACTCTTTACATTCACAAAACAGTAGTTTCCCCGAAGAAACCGGGGGATTGAACGGCCAGCCGTTTTCCGGTTCGTTTACGGAAACCTCCTCGCCGCAATCCTTGAAAACATAAACTTGACCGCTCGCCTCCGAGCGCGTTACCCTTCCGCTGTTCTTCGAGCGCGACTCTTCACGGCAGGCGGCAACGGAAGCCACCTCGCCCTTCGCAAAAGCCCACCTGTATCGATCGCCAGGGACGGCGTCAGCTCTCACGAGCTGGCATCCCCCGCGTCTCCCCACCCAATCCAGCGCATCGGTTTGTGACCACGGATGGCCAGCCGCGCCAAGCGAGCCCGCAACAACTGCCGCGATGAGTCGCCGGAGATCTATCGCCGGCCATTCAACCGCCTCGCCCCCGAGCTGTTCGACCTGTGGCGACGCCGCGATGCCGGAGATCCCTCCGCCGTTCATGCCCTGTTTGCGGCTTACGCCCCGATCGCCCGCTTTGAAACCATTCGCATCATGCGGCGATATTCCCATCGCTTCCGCGACTCGTTCGAGGACACGCTGAGCGATGCGACGCTGTCGCTCTTGCAGCATCTGCCCTCGCTTCGCTTCGATGGGCTGCGGCTGATGGCATTCACGCTAGCGCCCCGATCCTTCCCGATCTGCGGCGGGCGCACGAACCGTTCGACCTGTGGCACGGTCGATCGTTTGAAGAGGCCCCGGCCGCCCCGTCCAACCCGGCGGGGCGGCGCAGGGGATTTAACCTGGAGTGAATACTTCAAAAAGGCCACCGCAAAAAATTCCCCGGCCATTTCGGCGGCGGTCGAAGCCGTGGTGGCCGCGGAAGCTTCATAGACCTGTGGGAGTTTCAGGCGGCGGCGTTGAAGGCCGCCGCCGGCTCGATCACGCCCCGGCAGTTCTGGACGATGCGCGTCGATGAGCTGCTGGGCTTGTGCCTAGGGCACGCTTCGATCATGGGCGGCACCGGGCCAAAGGACGATCGAGGCTACGAAGAGCGTGGCGATGGGACGCGGACGTACCGCATCAAGTCGCTGGAGGATTTGCAGAGGCGCATGGGCAGCGGCATCGGCTTTAAGAGGTGATCGAATGAGTTTCGACGCTGGAGCAGTAGTCGGCAAGCTGGGGCTGGATATTGGGGAATTCACCGGCGGCATGCTCAAGGTGACCGATGGCATCGCCGGGATGGGGACGACAGCGGATCAGGTGAAGTCGTCGATGGCCCTTTTAGGCCGCGGCGGGGCGGATGGCATCGCCGCGATCAACATGGGATCGGCTGGCTTGAAAGAGCAGGCGTCGATCTTCACGGCCCTGGGCGGCACGATCGATACGTCCATGGCCAAGGCCGGCGACAAGGTCAAAACGCTGGAGTCGAGGTTTGGCGCTGCCTGGGACGGCATCAAAAACAAGGCGATGACGCCGATCATGCAGTACGTCGCCGACCACGCGGACCAGATTACCGCGGCGCTTCTTTCAGCGACTTCGGCCATGAGCAGCGCCCTGGCCAGCGTCGGGCCCGCGATCATTGGTGCCGGCGAGAGGGTGATGGACTTTGGACAGTCGATTCACGAATGGGGCACGGGGGCGGTGTTGAAGCTCGAAAGCGATTGGACGATCGCCCCTGGCATCCAGCCAAGCGTCAACGCCGGCCTGATGAGCCACAAGGAATTCGATCAGATCGCCGGCGATCTCCGCCAGGATCTGACGGTTCAGTTTTTCTTTGATGATCCAGAGTCCCCCGCGGTCGAGCTGGAGCAGCATCGCATCGTGGATGTCGAGGCGGTCCAGATGGGCACGCCGATCGATGAGGATGGCGACCCCGGCGACTATCGCGTGATCGAGTACCGCGTTTACGTCGCCGACGCCCGCCAGCGATTCGTCAAGCCACGCGGCGGCTTCATCGCCAGGGGAGAGATCAACAAAAAGCCGTTCGCCAAGGATGAGGATGGCAACGAGGTGGACGCCAACAAAACGTCGATCCTTCAGGCGGAGGAGCTGATCGATGAATGCCTCACCGCGATGGGGATCGTCGATGACACCTTCGTCGCCGACATGCTGTTTGGCAGCCCCCGATCGCCGACCTTCAGTGGTATGGCAACCACGCGCCGACGGAGCTGGCGAAGCTGCTGGAGACGGCCGGGTTTGTCTTCGCCGTTCTTCCCGATGGCAAGTTCGCGATCGTGCAGCCCGGCGAGGGGGAAGAGCCTGACATGGGGGATCTGGCGATGCCGCCGGTGGAGATCCCCAACCTCGACCGTCGCGGCAAGGCGGTCGTGTTCCTGTCTTCGCCGATGATCGCCCTCAACACGCAGACATATAAGGGGCCGGACGACAACACCTTTCAATTCGTGGTCCGGGACGACGATGGGGAGTGGCGGACGCTGGAGACGGCGCACGTGCTGAAGAATCTCGATCCGGTGGCGCAGCTGAAGGACGGTTGTTCAAAAGTGCCGGAAAAGCACCGCATCCGGGTGCTCGATCAGCTCTACCGGTGCATCCGGCTTGACCCGGACACGTATGGGCCCGGCGCCAAGGTGATGCCCTTCGTTCTGGAGGCTGGAGAGTTTCCCCAGCCCACGCGCGTCGAGGCGATCGTGCCGTCGCTCGACACCAGCGGCCTTGATGAAGAGTCGCAGACGCCGGTGCGCCTCAACGTGACGGAGATTCTGGACGGATCGGTGATGCGCACGAGCCAGCGCATGGGACGGTTGACGCCTGATAAAAGGGGCAAGGCGGTGGACGAGGCGGAGCAGTACTTCCAGCCGGCGACGTTCGGTGAGCTTCAGATCACGGTGACGCACGAGGTGTACGATCACAATGATGACAAGGAGCAGTGGGAGCCCCGGTTTTACCGCGTTGGCTTTCAGCAGGATCTGGACGGTTTGACGGAGTTGGATGAGGACTCGATCCAGAACGTGATCTACTCCGATGAGGGGATCACCGTCCTCAAAAGTGACTGGCTGTTGCTGCTGAAAGACGGCAAGCCGGTGAACAAGCAGGAGCTGGACGGCTTCGCCAGGCTGTCCGCCCCGGCTTACGTGCGCGGCAGCGGTGGCCAGCCGAAGATATTTCAGGCGGTGGGGTATGTGCCGGTGAGGCTGAGCGGCATCGCCAGTGAGATCGCCTACCAGCAGGACCCGCCGAAGACGACGGTGAAGACGAGCAACTGGCACCTCCCGTACGGGACGTACCTCACCAAAGAGAAGGATGAGAAATCCGAACGCGACGCGGAGGCGTTCCCGAATCAGGGGGCGACGCAAGCGCGCCGTGATGCCGGCGGCATGAGTTCGGCGGCAAAGGGGAACATGCCCGTTGAGTCCAACACGGACGAGGCGGCGGAGACTGCGGTTCTGGTGACGATCACCGGCCCGGACACGGCAAAAGCGGAGTACAAGGGAGACGTGAAGGCGGGGATGCGCGGGCCGGTGGGGCAGAAGTGGCTGGTTCGCAACCTCTCCCCGCGGGACACCAACGCCAAGAATCACCTTCTGCCGACGGGCGACTACCTGGGCAAGATCGTGCCGAACACCGGATCGGGCACGAACATACGGGTGATCGAGATCGATTCGGATCGCTGCGGCGCAGATCCTACGAAATTCAAAAACCTCGGGAAGGCCGACGTCGACGACACGTCGGCCGCGTTCGACAAGTTCGAGGACGATGGGACGCCCACGATCATCTACCTGAACATTCAGACCCGGATGGCCTTCGACGGCGGCAGCATCTATGGGTTCTTTCGGATTTTGCGCCTGGAGTGCGGGCGGGTGACGGACATCGGGGATGAGGTCAGGAAACTGCTGGCGCAGGTGGTTCCATGCCCGTAGGAGACCCCATGGCAAAGATGATCCGGGGAGGTGCAGAGTATCGCGAGTGGCTTAAGGAGAACGTTGAGGCGTACCGCCGGGGCGGGGCTGAGCTGCAAATTTCAGACGTGCTGATGCAGTCGATGCCGCTGGAGACCGGCGGGCTGGTGGAGATCGTGATCACCCGCCCGGACGGCACCGTCGATCGCCTGAGCGGACGGGTGATGGAGGGGGAGCGGATCATCTTGGCGGCGGGGAAGTTCCAATAACCCGCCAAGGCCCAAAACCGCGCGCGATTCGCGCGCGATGCGCGATTCTCGAACCGCGTTTTTACCCCATTCAAAGCGGTTTCGAGGGCGCAACTGCGCGTCCAAAAGGCCAAAACCGCCCATCGATAGCAGATGCGCCGCCGCGCCCCTTCCCGCGCCTAAGTCGCGCCGCCGACGACGGTTGCTCGTCCGCTTGCGTCCGGGCATATCCGGGCATATCCGCTGTCCGTTAACACTCGTGTTTTCGTCTTTTCGTCTTTCGGGCGTTTTGGGGGGTAGGGACGGAGACTCCTGGGGCTCGCTATGCGACATGATGACGTATTTGGTTTTCAAAGAGCGGGGCGAGAGGTTTGGTGGGGTATTGTATCTTATCGTAGGACACGGGGGCAAGGGAAATGTTCGGGGAATTTTTGGGGTGCATACTCATTGATGGCATTTGTGCTATTGGCCCGTGATCGCTTTAGCGACCACGCCGTGCCGTGCGTTTGGGATCGCGTTAGATTTGGGATAGGCCGCCGTCGACGTAGGGTTCGATGCCATTGATATAGGCGCT
>JBBRIN010000228.1:0-6473 GCA_038221115.1 Tepidisphaerales bacterium | reverse complement strand
AGCCGACGCTGCCGCCGATTATTCAGACGCGGCGCGGGCTGGGATATGTGCTGGGAGATGTGGCCGGTGAGTGAGACGTTGCTGCACAAGCTCCGGCCGCTGGTCGATCACCGCTCGCTGCGCGTACGGCTGGTGCTGGCGACGGCGGTGGCCCTGTCGATCATCTTCGCGCTGACGGCCGGGGCGCTATACATGGCGATGCGCGGGTCGCTGCGCGCGGAGTTCGACGAAAGCCTGTCGATCAAGGCAAGAGGGCTGGCATCGCTGGTGGAGAAGCACAACGGGAAGGTCATCCTCGACGACGAGCACGCGCACCTTCAGGAATTTGAAAAACAGAAGCGGGCGCAGTTTTATCAGGTCTGGGTGGATGGGGCGACGGTGGTGACACGATCGCCGTCGTTGGAGGGGCGCGACCTTGAGCCCATCGCAGTGACCGGGGTGAAGCCGACGTACCGCGATGGGCGGCTGCCGGATGGCCGGAAGGGCCGATTTGTGGCGCTGTCATACGAGCTGTATCCAGAGGAGAAGGAAAAGCAGAATCGGCAGAAGGCGTCGTCGCGGGTGACGGTGATGGTCGCGGCGGAGACTCGGGGGTATGAGAACACGGCGAGCAATCTGGGGCTGCTGTTGCTGGGCGGATGCGCGCTGGCGACCGTGGTGGGAGTGGTGTGCATCGCGGTGTTGATCGGGCGGGGGTTGCGGCCGGTCGGTCGAGTGGCGGCGGCGATCGCGAATGTGGGGCACCAGAACCTGGCGGAGCGATTGCGCGACGATGCGGTGCCGACGGAACTGCGGCCGGTGGTTGGGCGGCTGAACGAGTTGCTCGGCCGGTTGGAGGGCGCATTTGCGCGGGAGCGGGCGTTGACGGCGGATGTCGCCCACGAGCTGCGCACGCCGCTGGCGGGATTGCGGGCGGCGCTGGAGGTGTGCGGCACGCGGCGGCGCGAGGCGGGGGATTACGAGCGCACGATCGCCCGTTGCATTGGGACGCTCGATCGGTTGCAGGGGATGGTCGACAACCTGCTTCGTCTGGCGCGCCTGGAAGCGGCCGGGCCGGTCACCGCGCCCGCGCCGGTGCAGGAGCCGGTCGATGTCGGCGAGCTATTGGCATCGCGATGGGATGAATTTCGCTCTCGCGCCGAGGCGCGGCAGATGACGATTCGATGGGACGCGCCGACCGGCCTGGCGGCGCATGCCGACGTGGAAGGTCTGGCGGTGGTGATCGATAATCTTTTCGATAATGCGATCAGCTACGCGAACCGGGGCGGCGAGCTTCGGGTGCGCGGCGAAGCGCGACCGGGGCAGGTAACTTTTGACGTGTGCAACACCGGAAGCGAGCTCAGCGCGGAGCAGGCGGGGCGGGTGTTCGACCGGTTCTGGCGCGGGGACGCATCGAGGACGGGGGCGGGATTGCATTGCGGCCTCGGGCTGACGCTGGCGAGGCGGATCGTCGAGGGGGCGGGGGGCACGATCGCGGCGACCATCGAGACCGGCGGAATATTCCGCGTCACGGTATCGCTGCCCGGTCCGGCGCAGGTGGCGGCAGCGGAGCAGGCAGCGTCCGCCGTTTCGGGGTGACATTCCGCCAACGGAGGGGAAAAGCATCCGGTTTTCACTCGTGGTTTGCCTTGGCGAACTTGGCGTTTTGGCGCTCCTGGCGCGTTTTGAAGCCATAAAACAGCAGGCAGTTTGCCTACTCCTCTGTCCCCCAGCGAAGGCGCTGCAATGTTTTGTATATTATTCACATTGATTCAGCGAAGCGATGCCGTTACACTTGTGGCATGGGACGACGAAGAAAAAACTACGTTGCCGATCCGAATCTGCCCGGCCGGAGCATGATCAACATCGAGCTCAGCTCCGAGGCGCAGAAGGCGGTCGATGAATCCTGCGATCGAATGGGCATGAAAAAGCGCGAGCTGACGGCTCGGGTGCTGCGCTGGTTCGCCGGGCAGGACGCGGAGATCCAGACGCTGGTGCTGGGGCTGATCCCGGCATCGGTCGCGCCGATGATCGCCAAGCAGCTCTTGGAGAGCATGGCCGGGGTCGAGAGCCTGGTGAGCCACATCGACGATACGAGGAAGAAGAGGTAGTTGGTAGTTGATGGTTGGTAGTTGATCGTGAAGACGGGGGCCCTTCTATCCACCATCAACTATTCACTATCAACTTCCTCGCTCACTTCACTCCGCCGACGAACGGGATTACTGGCGCTGCGCTGTTGAAGGCCTGGTGTCGCCAGGCTTCGCTGACGGCCAGGGCGGTGATTTCGCTGCGTACCTGCCAGGGGACGGCGTCGGAGACGAGGATCTCGCCTTTGGCGTGGTCGCACAGGGTGGCGCAGCGCTTGCCCTCGCGGTTGCGGAGCGGGCCGGGGACGACTTGAAAACGGTACGAGCGGGAACCGATGTCGAGATTCATGGGGGGCTCCTTCTTTGCTTGATGACCGAACATCATGCTAACATTCGTCTGTCGATGAGTCAACAATAAAATATCCAGGAAGGGACATCGACGCTGGGTTTTGCCTCGGCGGCATCGTGGCCCTTAGGGCGCGGGAGGGTCGGCGTCCGGCAGCGGGCGGCTAAGTGCCGTTCGCAATGGCGGCGACGGCTTTGACTTGTTTGATCGGCATATACAGGTGCAGTTGGTTGTCGAGCAACGGGACGAAACCGTACTTAAGGTAAAAGCTCCGGGCATTATCGTTGAGGGCGAGGACATCTACGGCGTAAACACCGACGTGGTCGCTGGCGGTTGTGGCTCGCTGCAGCGCGGCGATCAGCAGGGCGGCGCCCAGCCGTTTGCCCTGTTGAGACTGATCGACGGCGAGTTTGGCGAGGTGGACGGTGGGGATGGGATAGCGCGGAAGGCGGCGCTTGACGTGATCGGGAACGTGATCGAACTTGACGGCCCGGTGGCGAGGGTGAAGTAGCCGCTCAGATGCGCGGTGCCGTCGGTAGTGATGGCGACGAACGTGCGGCCCAGACCGGCGGCGTTATTCTGCCAGGCGTACCTTTTCAGGTAGTCGTCCAGAGCGGGTTCGCCACAGGAAAATGCGCCAAGGTTATGGCCTTTATTCAACGGTTGGATCGACCAGGACACGAATCGTACTCCCGTCAGCCGGTGATCATTTTTCGTTGGCGCCGGGCGGCGGCTTTGAGAGCGGCATTAGGGGTTGGGCGCGCGTCCAGCAGCTGAAGGAAAATGTCGCGATCGCGATCGCTCAGTTGAACGGTCTGGTAACTTTCGAGCACGGCCTGAGCCTTTTGCGTCAACGTTTCCTTTGCGAAATCGGAGATGGAGCGGCCGAGGGCCGCGGCGGCGCGCTCGATCTGCTGCTTGGCTTCAAGACTGAGCCGAAACTCCATTCGTGCGGCGGCAGGTGTGGTCGTGGCCATGCGGGGCTCCTGTGGGCGATGACCGAATTATACATATATGTACGGCAGATTGCCACACAAGCTTTACTTACGAACATAACCCGCCCAGAGCGCTTTCACAACCCGATAAAGGCAGCGGTTAGACTTTACCTGGGCGGGAAATTGACGTTAGAAACGGACGTGGGGGTTGGGCCGCGGCCCAGTATGTTCGGAGACTGTCACAGCAGGAGAGACGATGGATATTGCAGCGCAGCCAAGGCGGGATTACGAGCAAACATGTCGTGAACTACAAACGCTTGGCTGGCTCGAACCCGGAAGCTTCCCCCCACTCCCTCGCCAATCCCCAAAATACGATGATGAGGAGCCTCTGGGAGTAACGTTCTTCCGGACGAGGGTCTCCGGCGACTTTTCCAACATGACACTGCCCCGCACGTTTTTTGGGCGATCAGAGATAAGCAGCGTCTCCTTCAGGAACACTGACCTGTCGGAATCGACGCTTTGCTGGAACGATTTCATCGCTGTGGATTTTAGTCATTGTTGTCTCAGGGCCAATGACCTACGCGCATCTGAGTTCAGTGGTGTCAACTTCACAGGCAGCGACCTACGAGATGCCGACCTACGACGATCCAAGTTTGCGGATTGCGACTTCACCGATGCGAACCTCCATGGAGCGAAACTTACCCGGCGGCAAGCCGCAGGGTTGCGTCTCTCGGTGTCGCAGTGGGAAAGCGTGGCATGGCAGAACGATGAGGGTGAGAAGCCTGGGGGCGGCTGAGCGGGAACGGGACCGTGGTCAATTTCGGTGCTGATTTTAGGAACCGGAACGGCAAGGCAATGTGCGCTACAGCGTTATCCCGCGTTCAACGAAGGGAAAGCCCTGGGCGCGGCCGCAGGGCTTTCCCTCACGTCAAGTCGCGGCCTAGAAATCAGAACTTCACGGTGGCGACGAAAACCGCCTTCGGAACCTTGAGGACGGGGAGGAAGGTGTCGCCGGCGACTTGTTTGATGGTGACGGGGTCGGAGGTGATCTGGCCGTAGCTGAAGATGCCGGTGGCGAGGGAGACTCCGCCGACGGCGCTGACGGCGTCGGGGGTGACTTGGCCGACGGTGGCGGGGATCGGGTAGGTGCCTTCGAGCCAGTCGAGCCAATCCATGCTCGGCTCGGGGGTGAAGAGGACCTGGTCGGCGCCGACGAGGTCCTGGGCGGCGCCGGTGTCGTCTTCGTAGAAGGCCTCGTAGGCGGGGTGCCACTGGAGGCCGAAGAGGCCGGAGGGGGTTTCGCCGGCGAGGGTTTTGGCGTTGGCGGCGGGGTTGAACTTCATCATCTCCTTGACCTTGTTGTTGGCCAGCAGGTAATCGAGCACGTTTTGGCCGTAGAAGGCATGGGCGAGTGGGTACCCGGTCAGCTTGCGGGCGGCCTTCTTCAGGTTGGAGAGCTGGGTGGCGATGTTGGCGGTGGCGGTGTCCCAGGTGACGTCGAGGATGTTGCCGGCGCCCAGGGGATTGAGCTGGCCGGTGTTGCCGGCCGGGATGCCGTAGTTGACGGTGACCTTGGCACCGCTGCCGTTGGGCAGGAGGTTGCCGTTGCCGTCGAAGTTGATGGAGCCGGTGAAGAGCATGCTGGTGAGGGAGGCGACTCGCAGGTTGTCGAAGAGCTGGCGGAACTGACGCGTCTGGCGGGTGACTTCGGCGATGCCGAGCTGTTGCTTGCCATTGCCGTCAGGCGCGAGCAGGTTGGTCAGCACATGGGGTTTGTGAAGCACGCTCTCCACGGTGTGGATCAGCTTGACGGGGATCTTGGCGATGCCTTTGAGCTCGCGCTGCTGGCTGGGGGAGCCGTAGGCGGCGACGCGCGCGGTCTGGCGGGTGCCGTCGACGCGGATGTACTCCGCGGTGTCGCCGTCGACGGGGCGGCGGCTCGCGTAGAAGCCGGGCGGGAAGACGTCGGGGATGCCGGTGGAGGTTTGCTGGATGACACCGGTGAGGTTGGTGCCGCCGAGGATTTGATCGAGGGTTTGGGACATGGGGATCCTTGTGAGGGGTGGAGTGGAAAGGGGGAAATCCAAAATCCAAAAGTCAAAATCCAAACAAAAGCCGAAGGGGAAAAATCGAAAGCCGAAAGATCGCTGCTTTCGGGTTTGGGCCTTCGGGTATTTCGGATTTTCTTTGGATTTTGGATTTTGACCTTTGGATTTCAGCCGCGGTACGACGTGACTCAGAACGAATCATCAAACGTCATGGCCGGACAGTTCACGCGCAACGCCGCCTTCACGAACGCAATCAGGCTCGTATCGCTCGGGTAGTTGACGACGTTGGCGGTCTTGACGTGGCCGGCGATGAGGAGCTGGTCTTCGAGGGTGTCGGTGCTGGTGCCGTTCACGTCGGTGGTCTTGACGCCCCAGCGGTTGGCGAGGAGGGTGAGGATGGTTTCGGAGCCATCGGTCGGCTGGACGAAGCTGCCGGCGACGGCGGCGGCGGAGATGGCGGAGCAGGTGATGACGCCGGTGCTGGTGTTGACGGCGCTGTAGGTGACGGTCTGGGTCGCGACGGTGCCGGCGGCGGCGGGCGGGCCGGTGAGCTTGAAGGTGCCGGTCGTGCCGAGCCGGCGGACGATCTCGGTGGCGACGGCGGGGGAGACGGTAAGGGAGGTGGCGCTGGCGGCGGCGGCCGCGGTGAGGACGCCAAGGATGGAAGGGGCGTACTTGCCGCCGCTGGTGACCTTGCCCAGCAGCGTGCCGGCGCGGAGGACGTCGACGTCGGTGGCGTTGGAGGGGTCGCGGGATTTGGAGCCGTCGACGATGCGCAGGCCGGGGAGGAATTCGGCGAGCTGGGCATTGCCGGCGAGGATCTCGCGCGGGGTGGAGGTCTTGGCGGAGCCGATGCCGGGGAGGCCGGTGATGGGGATGTTCATGGGGGTATCCGGGGTTCAGGGTTGGGGTTCAGGAGGGAAGGGAATGCGTACTTCGTAATTCGTGTTGCGTAACAAGAGCGGCGGAACGGTGGCTTTTGCCTCTGTTACGCATTACGCGTTACGCGTTACGTCCTCACTTTCCATTCGCCATCCGCACCATGCGCGATTGCATGGCGGGATCGACGGCGGGGTCG
>JBBRIN010000227.1:0-6478 GCA_038221115.1 Tepidisphaerales bacterium | reverse complement strand
ACCGCCATGATCAAAAGGGACGTCGCCCTCGCTGAAAAAGTGCTCGAGGAAGAGTACCGCGTTGACGCCTTCCGCGATCAGATCTTCCGCACCCTGCTGACCTACATGATGGCCGACCCCGGCACCATCCAGCGCGCCCTCTCGCTCATCCTGATCTCCCGCAATATCGAGCGCATCGGCGATCACGCCACCAACATCGCCGAGGAGGTGATTTACTGGATCCAGGGCCGCGATATCCGTCACAAGCGCCCCGTGGACGACCCCATTCGCTTCAACGAGACCCCAATGGCATCGTGAGCCAAGCGTCCACTCCGTACAATAGAGTCACCGCACCCGAGGTACCCATGAGCAACAAAACCATCCTCGTCATCGACGACGAAAAAGATCTTCTCGAGCTCGTTCGTTACAACCTCGAGAAGGACGGCTTCGATCCCATCATCGCCACCGACGGCCAGAGCGGCTTCGAGATCGCCACGCGCCACAAACCGGCGCTCATCATTCTCGACCTGATGATGCCCGGAAAAGACGGCCTCCAGGTGTGCCGCGACCTGCGCGCCGACCACCGCACCAGCCGCGTGCCCCTCATCATGTTGACCGCCAAAGCCACCGAGGCCGATCGCGTCGTCGGCCTCGAACTGGGCGCCGATGACTATCTCGTGAAACCCTTCAGCCCGCGCGAGCTCGTGGCCCGCGTAAAGGCCGTGCTCCGCCGGACCGCCGCCCAACAGGATCCCGGCCCCATGCTCGGCTCCGGCGACGTCACCATCGACCTGCACGGCCACGAAGTCACCGCCCAGGGCCAGCGCGTCCAGCTCACCGCCACCGAATTCCGCATCCTTCAATACCTCGCCAGCCACCCCGGCAAAGTCACCACGCGCGACGAAATCATCGACGCCGCCCTCGGCCGCGACGTCGCCATCTTCGACCGCACCATCGACGTCCACATCACCAGCATCCGCAAAAAACTCGGCAAATCCGGCGACCGCATCGAAACCGTCCGCGGCTTCGGCTACAAATTCCGCGACCCGGTCGCCGTATAGCTCAGCGAAATTCCACTCCAAAACCACAAAGATAACCCCTTCGGGCTTCCGATTTCGGCCCTTCGGAGTTTCTTTGGATTTTGGATTTTGAGTTTTGGATTTCCATTCCGCTCCCCTGTTTGCCGCCCTTCCTCGAACCGACTAAAATCCCCCACGCATGCCCCTCCCCCTCACGCTGCTTCCCGACCCCGCCGCACCAAAGCCCCGCAAGCCCTCCTGGCTCAAGATGAAAATGCCGGCCGGCGACGAGTATTTCAAGCTCCTCAAGCTCGTCAACGATCAGAACCTCCACACCGTCTGCCAGTCCGCCAAGTGCCCCAACATGGGCGAGTGCTGGGCCGCCGGCACCGCCACCCTGATGATCCTCGGCGATGTCTGCACCCGCTCGTGCGGCTTCTGCCACATCGCCACCGGCCGCCCCCCCACGCTCGACCTCGACGAACCGCGCCGCGTCGGCCAGGCTGTGGCGCAGATGAACCTCAAGCACGTCGTCATCACCAGCGTCAACCGCGATGAACTGCCGGATGGCGGCGCGCAAGTCTGGGCCCACACCATCCGCGAAATCCGCCGTCAATCCCCCGGCACCAATATCGAAGTCCTGATCCCCGACTTCTGCGGCGACTGGGACGCGCTCCAGCTCGTCCTCGATGAAAAGCCCGAGATCCTCAATCACAACATCGAGTCCGTCCCGCGCCTCTATTGCAAGGTGCGGCCGCAGGCCAAGTACCACCGCTCGCTCAAACTGCTCCAGATCGCCCGTCAACACGGCCTTCTCACCAAGACCGGCATGATGCTCGGCCTCGGCGAAGAGCCGCACGAGATCGAGGCCGCGATCGACGACCTCGTCGCCATCGGCGTAGAAATCCTCACGTTGGGCCAATACCTCCAACCAACCGCGCAACACCTGCCCGTCGAGCGCTGGGTCCACCCCCACGAGTTCGCCGCCTGGAAGATCACCGGCGAATCCCGCGGCCTCCGCCACGTCGAGTCAGGCCCCCTCGTCCGCAGCAGCTACCACGCCGAAAAGCAGGTCCACGCCCACGCCGCCGTCCGGTAATCCCCTCGGCGCTCAAACTCCCGTTTAGCCGGTCCCGCTTGCGAGCCGCGTCCCGGTGCTTAACTTCTCCATCGCGTCCAGTTGCTTAACTCCTCCACCATCCCGATGCCCAAGCCCCCCGCCAACCTCGCCCTCCGCCCCCGCGACGCCCTCCCCGCGCCGCCGCCCAAACCCCGCGTCATCGACACCCATGGCCACCACACCCCACAGTACACCGTCACCCAAACGCTGCTCGGCGACTACGCCCTCCACTGGAACGCCGACTTCCTCGCCGGCCGGTTTTGCATCAGCGACTTCCCGCCCGAGTGGATGGCCTATATCCAGGCCGCCTTCCGCGGCCCCTGGCGCGAAGCCGCCTACGACGGCCCCGACCCCCAATTCTCCGTAGTCCTGTGGGACCTCTCCTCATGGGAGCGCACCGTCGGCCCCTTTACCGACATCCCCTGGCGCACCTGGCTTCCGCGCAACCCGCTCTGGTCGCTCCTCGATGTTGAAGCAGAGCTGTTCGCCCTCCACCCGCGTGCCGCCTCACGCCTCCCCCTCGCGCTTCCTCCCGCCAGCTGACGATCATCGTCTTCCGCGTGTTGCCCGAAAACCTGCTCGCCATTTCGACTGCACTCCGCCTCACTCCCCCAATATCCCCTTCACCCTCCTCTTAATCCCTCGCTCCAGCAGCGAAGCGTTCACGTACTTATCCGCAATGACCTCCTGCTCCGTCCGTTCGATCGCATCCACAAGATCTTCGCAAAGCTCGACCAACCGGTCCACATTCGCATTCGACTGCGCAATCGACTCGCCGATCGCGATCTTCCACGCCCCTTTCACCTTCACCATCGGCAGCGGCTCGCCAAAATTCTTCCCGCTCACTTTCGCCTTGTCTCCCGTGATCTCCTCCTTCGCCGCCTCCACGTCTTCAGCCGTCACATCGTGCAGCGCATGCACCATCGCATCGCCCGCCTCCCTGTCGAAGCGCGTGTTCACCGCCTTCCTCAATTTCGCCAGCGCCAGGTCCACCGACGCGAACGCCTTGGCCACCTTCCGCTCATCGTCATTCGTCGTGTGATAAAACAGCGTCGCCCGATCCACGCTCGCATCCGTCCCCACCCGATCGAAAAACTTCAGCGCCTTCTTCGGCGTCCCCAGATCCGCCCCCTGCGTCGCCGACACGCGCTCCGCGAGCGCCATCACCGGCACCACCATCGCCAATGCCGCCCAAAAGAAGATGCGCTTCATGAAACCGAGCATAGAACCCGCCAAGCCCCCAAGCAATCCCCAGAGCGTGTGTGAGAGCACGGCGGAGTCCGGCGTGGCATGGGCGTCCCGCCGATGTTCTTCGCAATGAACAAGCGGATCGCCGATACCGGATAGAAACACGGGCGAGACGCCCGTGCCACGACGAACTCAAGTGTGTTCTCACACGCGCTCTCAGCATGACAGTTCTCTTCGATCTTGCCGCCCACCACAGTCGAGCGTTACACCCAGTCCACCCGACACCCAACACCCGCCACCCGATACCCGCCACCCGCCACCCGCTATATACTCCCCACCCATGCCCATCCGCATCCTCTGTCTCGGCGACGTCGTCGGCCGCCCCGGCCGCCAGATCCTCCACCAGAAGCTCGCCACACTCGTCAAGCAGCGGCAGGTCGACCTCGTCATCGCCAACGCCGAAAACATCGCCGGCGGCTCGGGCATCACCACCAACCTGTTCCACAAAATTCGCTCCTACGGCGTCGATGTCGTCACGCTCGGCGACCACGTCTTCCGCAAGGCCGACATCGTCCCCACCATGCAGGGCTCCGAGCGCGTCGTCCGCCCCGCCAACCTCGCCGCCTCCGCCGCCGGCCGCCCCTTTACCGTCATCCCCACCAACAAGGGCATCCAGGTCGGCGTCTTCTGCCTCCTCGGCCGCATCTACATGAATCTCCCCTCCGATGACCCCTTCGCCACCGCCGACCGCGTGCTCGACCAGATGCCCGCCTCCGTCAAGGTCATCGTCTGCGACATGCACGCCGAAGCCTCGAGCGAAAAGGTCGCCATGGGCCACTGGCTCGACGGCCGCTGCTCAGTCGTCTTCGGCACCCACACCCACATCCCCACCGCCGACGCCAAGATCCTCCCCGGCGGCAGCGCCTACATTTCCGACCTGGGCATGTGCGGCCCTTACGACTCCGTCCTCGGCCGCCGCAAGGAACGCGTTCTCAAGTACATGACCACCAGCATGCCCACCAGCTTCGATGTCGCCACCGGCGACGTCCGCCTCTGCGGCATCCTCGCCGAAGTCGATGAAACCACCGGCCGCGCCCTCAGCATCGAACGCATCGAAGTCCAGGGCGAAAACGCCGACCAGGCCTACGACGCAGACGACCGCGCCACGGCGCCGCACGAGTAACGCTCCGCCGATGAAGTTGGAAAAGAAAGACGCCTTGGAATCATGGACTCCAAGGCGTCAAATTCAGTTTAGACCGAACGCATGTGTTTAGGTGGGGTCAACCACTATTGCAGTCTCGATCCGCGTATAAACCACATCGGCGAAGACGGCGGTCAAGGAATCAGTTCCGCTGCCGCCATCAACAAATGCGTGCGCCTCCTGCGTGGCGTCGATGCCCTCGACGATGATGCCGTCGTTGCCGCTTCCGGCGAAAACGATCGCGCTGGAGCCGTTTAAGATCTGAATCCCATCGTCGCCGGCGCCGCCATCCACCAAGGTCACGGCCTTGCCTGCTACAAGGCCACTGAGATCAGAGTGGCTGTTGTCGACGAAGATTTGGTCATTCCCATTTCCGCCGCGGATGATGCTTCCAGAACAACCCAGATCATGCGTCGTGATCGTGTCGACCCCATCGTCGCCGTTGATCACAGCGATCACCGTGCTACCTGTAAAGTCGATCTGATCATCCCCACCCTTGGCGTTGATCCGCACGCCTGTGACGCAAGTAAACGTTTGGTCCAAAAGCACGTTCTGACCAGCCGCATCGAAGATAGCCACGGCGACGACGTGAGGCGCTGTTTCAGTCACCCGGAACTGCTCTGAATCGTTTGTTCCTTCCACGACCACCACACCGTTGCCGTCCTGCCTCGCAGAAACTGCCGACAACATCCGGCGCACTTCCAACATTTCAATCATCTGATTTCCGCTCATGATTCCAATCCCTTCCCGTCCTCCTCAGAGAACGGCCTAAACGTCTCGAAAGAGACAAAAGCCCGACCTACGTTTGAACGACCCCGGACTCAACCAAACGCGAATCCATTCCGCACGGGCGACGGTGTCCCTCTGATGCTGCCCCTCTGACGCTTCGCTCCGGCGCCCTCGGTCGCGGCGCGGCGGCCTCCATGTGCCGCGCCGCAATTCCAGCGCGCGTCGCGCCGTCATTGCATCCATCAAATTCGCACAAGCCGGGTTGGCCGCACTATCAAAACGAAGTGAAACAACCCTGCCTCACCGGCTGCGATCCACATTGCCCGCGTCGCGCTCACCGGCGGCCTTCATCGGGAAGGGCTTATCTCGCCGCGGCATCCTACCACGCCTGTCAATCCCCCCGGACGAACCTCAAGCCCACCTATCGTCATCGAAGCTCGAAATGCTTCACCGTTCCGCTAATTAAAACGACGTAGATCGATATCTTCGGAAGAATAGGAAACGTGGGAACCCCCCGAATGGCGACCGAAGCGTGGCCCCGCTTACGTTGCTACGTCAAAAACATGCTCTCGCCGGCCTTATCACCCACCCGCTCCATCGGCGTACCGTATAGCCCATCCTATCGTCCGCGAGTCCCACCTACGCGCGCTCCGCCACCGCTGCTCCCCCCACCACTGTCTCGTGACGACGAATCGCTATGCGATGACGATGAATGCGACGGAGCAGGAGCCGGCGACGGCGGCGGGCTACTGCTGGGGCTGCCTCCACTACCATGATGGCTGCTCGGAGCCGGCGCCTCCACGACCGGCGCCCGCGCTGGCGCCTCACTGCGACTCGGCCGATACGTCGGCGCCACAGGCTCCGCAACATGCCGAGGCGCCGATGGCGCTACATCCACATGCCGCGGCTGCGACCGAACCTCCGCCGGCTGCGAATGACTCGCCTCGTCCGCCCGCCGCGCCTTCCGAGCCTCATAATCCGAATGCGCCTGCTGCGCATCCTGCGCCCGCCGATCCACGCGCTGCTCGTACGCCTGGTGATCGACCGCGGCGTCCTTATTCCGCCGATCCACGCGCGTCTCATACTGCGATTGCGAGTCCTGATTCCGCCGATCCACCCGCGTGTCATATTGCGACTGTGCGATCGCCGCATCATTATTCCGGCGCTGCACGCGCGATTCATACTGATAGTGATCGGTCGCCGCGCTCTGGTTTCGGCGATCCACCCGCGTCTCGTACGCCG
>JBBRIN010000226.1:0-6487 GCA_038221115.1 Tepidisphaerales bacterium | reverse complement strand
ATAGCTCGAGCAGCGAAGACGCATTTGATCGCTCATATGCCGTCCAAATAGCCTCGCAGTTCGTCGCGGAGGGCGAGGCGGGCGCGGAAGAGTCGGCTCTTGAGGGTGCCGAGCGGAAGGCCGAGGACGTCGGCCATCTGCTGGTAATCGAAACCCTCGATGTCGCGCATGACCAGGACGGCGCGGTATTCCGGATCGAGCCGGCCCAGGGCGGACAGGACCTGGCCGTCGCGCTCGCGCATCTCCATTGCCTCGAGCGGCGCGGGGGACCGATCGCGAGTGACCCGATCGATGAGTCCGGCGGCCTGGTCGCCGGAATCGTACCGGCCGTTGCCATTGCTGCCGGCGGACGGGCGGTCGAGCGAGAAGACGCGGTGCCGCTGGACCTTTCGAAGCTGGCTGATCGCGAGGTTCATCGCGATGCGAAACAGCCAGGTGTATGCAGACGCGTCGCCGCGGAAGCTGTCGACTTTCTCAAGGCCGCGCGTGAACGATTCCTGGGTCAGGTCGGCGGCTTCATCGGCGTCGCCGACCACGCGCAACACGGCATTGTAGAGCCGGTCGCGGTAGGTGACGACGAGCTGTCCGTAGGCGGCACGGTCGCCGTCCTGTGCCTGGCGGAGGAGCGCTGCGTCGCGCCCGCCGAGGGTCGCGTCGGTGGCGACGTCGGCGTCGAATTTTGTTCCACTCAAGCTCGACATGGGGTTGGACGCAATGGGGTTGTGAAGGTTCCGGGAAATTTCGTGGAACGTTGAACGGCCGTGGCGGGCGTTGCGCTGGGCGCGCCCGCGGAACGTCCTTGTTCAGCGAAGAGGCGCGACGAGAGCAATATGCCACTCTGGCCGGGGAACGTCAACGTTATCGGACGCGGCATTGGATCATCATGCGCGGTGTCCGATGAGGTTTCAGTGGGGGGAACGTTGAAATGGTTCATGGGGCGCGCTCGGGTACCGGGAAAGCGGGGAGCCGCGAAGGCGCGAAGGAAGCCGCGAGGAAGAGGGAAGGAGCATCGAAGATTTGAAAGATTGGGTTTGTCGCACAGGCCGGTCGAGTCTCGTAGGATCGGGCATCATGGCCACTGAGACTTTTTCGGAGTTCATTCGATTGCTGGATCGCAACGGCGAGCTGGCGCGGGTGACGGCGCGGGTGAGTCCGGTTTTGGAGCTTGCCGAGATCGCGGATCGGATGAGCAAGTCGCCGGCGCCGCATGGGCATGCGGAGCTGGATCGGCATCCGGCGGGGAAGCTCGGCGGGAAGGCCTTGCTGTTTGAAAACGTCGAGGGGGCCCAGATGCCGGTCGCGATCAACACATTCGGCAGCTATTGGCGGATGAACCAGGCGCTGGGGACGGAAAACCTCGAGGCGCTGGCGGAGCGGGTGCAGCAGTTGGTGAAGCCGGAGATTCCGACATCGCTGATCGAGAAGATGAAGAAGCTGCCGGACCTGATCAAGATGGGGAGCTTTCCACCCAAGACGGTGCGGAGCGGGCTGTGCCAGCAGGTGGGGTATGAGGGAGAGAGGGCGGACCTGCGGCGGCTGCCGATCATTCAGTGTTGGCCGCACGATGGGGACCTGGACAGCGGGCAGGTGTTCGATAAGGCCGCGGCGGCGGCGGTTCCGCAGGGGGAACGCGGGACGGGCCGGTATATCACGCTGGGCGGCATCTATACGGTGAACCCGGAGAATGGCGATCGGAACGTCGGGATGTATCGGGTGCAGATGTTCGGGCCGCGGAAGTGCGCGATGCACTGGCATATGCACCACGATGGCGCGCGGCATTTTCGGATGTGGAAGAAACGCGGGCAGAAGATGCCGCTGGCGATTGCGCTTGGGGGTGAGAGCGTTTTGCCTTACGCGGCCACCGCCCCCCTACCGCCGGGCGTTGAGGAGCTGCTGTTCGCCGGATTCTTGAACGGCCACGGGATCGAGCTGGTGAAGTGCCGGACGAATGAGATCGAGGTGCCGGCGAATGCGGAAATCGTGATCGAGGGGTACGTCGATCCCGAGGAGAAGCTGCTGGAGGGGCCGTTTGGCGATCACACCGGCTTCTATTCGCTGGCCGACTGGTATCCGGCGTTTCATGTGACGGCGATCACGACGCGGAAGGACCCGGTGTATCCCACCACGATCGTGGGGAAGCCACCGATGGAGGATTACTTCATGGGCAAGGCGACGGAACGGGTGTTCCTGCCGCTGTTGAAGATGCTGATCCCTGATATCGTGGACTACAGCCTGCCGATCAGTGGCGTGTTCCACAATTGCGCTTTTGTGAAGATCCGCAAGGAGTACCCTTACCAGGCGCGGCGGGTGATGCACGCGATCTGGGGAGCGGGGCAGATGGCGTTCACCAAGTACATCGTAGTCGTGGATGAGCAGGTGAACGTTCACGATGAGCAGGACGTGCTCTTTCACCTGTTCAGCAACTGCGATCCGGCGCGGGACACGGAGATCGTGCGCGGGCCGGTGGATATTCTGGATCACGCATCGCCGGAACTGGGGGCGGGGAGCAAGATGGGGTTTGATGCGACGGTGAAGATCGCGGGGGAGGGGCAGGTAAGGGCTTGGCCGAAGGAGTTGGAGATGGATGGGGGGACGAAGGCGTTGGTGGGGAAGAGGTGGAAGGAATATGGCCTGTGAAATGTCTGTGTAAACCCGCGACCGGTGCTCGCGGGGAGGCCGTGGGTGGGTAGATGGGGGTCGCGAACCCAAAGTTGGGACTCACATAATACTTTTGTCCGAGGGTTAGGCACTTTAAAATAAAGGCGAATTTGTGTCGGGCGTGGAAGCCCGCGACCACCGGTCGCGGCTTTACAAAGAGGTGGGCGATGACGTTGGGGTATCACGTCGTGAAGTCGGGGTACGGGCTGTGGGTGCCGGGGGATGAGAGGGGAACCTGGTCGGAAGCCTGGGATGATCAGTCGGGGTTTATTGAGCCGCATACGTTGCATTTTGCGGATCCGGTGCGAAAGCGAATTGCAGAGGAGCGAATGAAGCATCCGGCGGTGCGATTCGATGCGAGTATGATGAAGGCGATCGGAGACTCGATTGGTCTCTGTCAGGAGCAGTCTCCGTGGAAGGTCATCGCGGCTTCGATCGAAGCGACGCACGTGCATTTGCTCATTCCGTATTCGGGGTTGGACATTTACAACACGGTGAAGTGGGTTGGAGATCAGACGACCAAGGCGGTGCATAGGTCTACGGCGCATCAGGGTCCGGTGTGGTGCAAGGGCTCGTGGATATCATTTGTTTTTGATAATGAGCGCTGAATGAACGTGAAGGCGTATATTGAGCAGCACAACGTTCGGCGGGGCGAGCGGGCGAAGCCGTATGCATTTTTGGAGGGGTCTGGCGGAGAGTATCGGGGTGAGGGATAGAGATCAGACGCGTTGGGTTTTTTGTAAAGCCGCGACCGGTGGTCGCGGGGTCGTGATGAGGCGTGGTTGGCGCGTGGGCGGTGGAGATTAAGACCGCGACCAGCGGTCGCGGCTTTACAAAGAGAATTCGGATGAAAGCTATTCGGGTCCATCAGTTCGGCGGGCCGGAAGTATTGAAGCTGGAAGAAGTGCCAGACCCTCAGGCGGGGGCGGGGCACGTGGTGGTGAAGGTTCACGCCATCGGCGTAAACCCGGTGGAGGCGTACATCCGCGCGGGCGCTTATGCGGTGAAGCCGGCGTTGCCGTATACGCCGGGGTCGGATTGCGCGGGGGTGGTGGAATCGGTGAGCCCGGGGATGACGGCGTTCAAGGTCGGCGATCGCGTGTACACCAATGGAACGTTGAGCGGAGCATACGCCCAGAAGGCGCTGTGTGACGTGAAGACGGTGCATCCGCTGGTGGCGAAGGCGACATTTGCCCAGGGCGCGGCGCTGGGCGTGCCGTATGGCACGGCGTATCGGGGCCTCTTTCATCGCGGCGCGGCGAAGGCGGGCGAGACGGTGCTCGTCCACGGCGCCAGCGGCGGCGTCGGGACGGCGGCGGTGCAATTGGCGCGGGCGATTGGCATGACGGTCATCGGCACCGGCGGCACCGACGAGGGGCGCCGGCTCGTGCAGGAAAATGGGGCGCACCACGTGTTGGACCATAAAACGCCGGATTATCTGAAGCAGGTGACGGAGCTGACGGAAGGCCGGGGTGTCGACCTGATTCTGGAGATGCTCGCGAACGTGAATCTGGGGAAAGATCTAACCGTGCTGGCGAAGCACGGGAGGGTGGTGGTGATCGGCAGCCGGGGGCCGGTGGAGATCAACCCGCGCGATGGGATGAGCCGGGACGCGGACATTCGGATGATGACGCTGATGAACGCGACGGAGCAGGAGCTGCGCGGCATTCATGCGGCGCTGGTTGCGGGGCTGGAGAATGGGACGCTTCGGCCGGTGATTGGAAAGGAGATTCCTCTGTCGGAGGCGGCGCGGGCGCATCGCGAAATCATGGAGCCGGGGGCGAAGGGGAAGATCGTGCTGGTGCCGTGATGAAAACGATCAGTCGCAGGGCATTTGTCGGGTCGATTGCGATGGCAGCGGCGCCGGGAGGGCGCGATGCCTGCGCGAATGAGAATCCACTGGTCCTCGGTGTTCCTTTGACGCATTCGGATTGGATGTTGAAACCGGGCATTGCGTGGGGCGCGGCAGGGGTGCGGCACATGCTCGATGCATGCAAGGCATGCGGGTGGTCGCAGGTGTATTGGCGAGCGCTGGACGGCGGCCGAAGTCTGTACACAAGCAAGCTGCTCAAGCCGATGGGGCCGTGGGGCGCGTCAACGCGTGGACCTATGGGTGGATGCCGTCGACGGCGGCGGCGCTTGAATCGGACGTATCGATCGCGCGGCGCGTGAGGGCAACGCAAATCCTGCTTTGGGAAGCGGATTACATTGATGATCGGCCTAACGCGGCGGAGCTGAAAGCGGCGATGTGGGCGGCGACGCATCGCTAGACGAGCCCCGAAATTGCCGCAAAACGAAGATGCGGGTTGAAGTCCGCGGCATTTCTTGGCAAGGTGGGGGATGTTGGACGGTTATTCGCGAAGCCCTGCGTCCGTTATAACGCCGAGCGTAGCGTTCCAAAATTCACAATGTTGCCGACTTTAGGGTTGGCGAAATCGTTTGTGCAAGGTATGGTGCAGCAAGCTCGTCGAAAATCTCCGGCCTCTTACGCGTCTGGGTGACGCAAGCACATCTCGGAGGACACAAGACTTATGGCGCTCAAGCTTCCCCAAACATGGCGGTCTCGTTGGCTCAATGGCGTGGCCGCGACATCGGTAGTGACTCTCGCCTCGGTCTTTGCCCCGTTATGTGCGTCGGCCAGTGAAGCCGACCTGATTCTTCCAGACCTTCGAAGCGTTACCTTTCACGGCATCACCGGGCGCACGCTTTTGATGCTCGGCCTGGTCATCTGCCTTGCCGGCTTGTGCTTCGGGCTGGTGATCTATCAGCACTTGCGGAAGCTGCCGGTGCATCGCTCGATGCTCGAGGTGAGCGAACTGATCTACGAGACGTGCAAGACGTACCTCAAGACGCAGATCAAGTTCATCCTCGTGCTCGAAGCGTTCATCGCGGCGATCATCGTGGTCTACTTCGGTTTTCTGCGAGTGGGGATTAGCGCCGGCGGCGTGGTGATGATCCTGGCGTTCAGCCTGATCGGCATTGCCGGGTCGTGCTCGGTGGCGGCGTTCGGCATTCGGATCAACACATTCGCCAACTCGCGCACCGCGCTGGCGTCGCTTGCAGGGAAGCCGTACCCCGTCTATTCGATCCCGCTTATGGCGGGCATGAGCATCGGCATGGTGCTGATCAGCGTCGAGCTGTTGCTGATGCTGCTGATCTTGCTTTTTGTGCCGGCGAACCTTGCGGGGCCCTGCTTCATCGGGTTTGCGATCGGTGAATCGCTCGGCGCCGCGGCGCTGCGCGTCGCGGGAGGCATCTTTACGAAGATCGCGGACATCGGCGCGGACCTGATGAAGATCGTCTTCAACGTGAAGGAGGACGACGCGCGGAACCCCGGCGTGATCGCCGACTGCACGGGAGACAATGCGGGCGACTCGATCGGGCCGACCGCCGATGGGTTTGAAACGTACGGCGTCACGGGCGTGGCGCTGATCAGCTTTATCCTGCTGGCGGTGAAGAGCGACGTGCTTCAGGTAAAACTGCTCGTCTGGATCTTCGCGATGCGCCTGGTGATGGTGGTCTGTTCGGGGGTTTCATATCTGATCAATGAGGCGATCGCCAAGGCGCGATATGGGAATGTAAAGGACATGAACTTTGAGAGCCCGCTGGCTTGTCTGGTGTGGCTGGCGTCGTTGCTATCGATGGCGGCGACGTATGCAACCAGCTATCTGCTCATCCCCGAGGTGGGTGATGGGACGATGTGGTGGAAGCTGGCGACGATCATCAGTTGCGGCACGCTCGCCGGCGCGGTGATCCCGGAAGTGACGACGTTCTTCACGAGCACCAAGAGCCGGCACGTGCGCGACGTGGTGACGGCGAGCCGCGAAGG
>JBBRIN010000225.1:0-6497 GCA_038221115.1 Tepidisphaerales bacterium | reverse complement strand
CTGCGCGCACTCGACAAAGGTGGGCTCATTCAGAGAGGCGAGCGCCTGCAGCGGCGAGTTGGAGCGGAGCCGCCGAACACAGGACGACTCGCCGTTGGGCACGTCGAAGGTTTGCAGGACCGGATAAGGCGTCGACCGTCGGCGGAACGTGTAGAGCCCGCGGCGATACTTCTCCGTGCCCGTCTCTTCGACCCACGGGAAAGGCGCATAGCTCACGGGCGGCTGAAAAAGGTACAACGGCGCCGGCGGCATCACGCTGCGGCCGCCCACCTTGGGGTTGAGTAATCCGCTGGCGGCGAGCGTGATATCGCGGACGATCTCACCTTCGACTCTGAAGCGCGGCCCGCGCGCCAGCGCGCGGTTGTACGGATCCTTCACGTAGAGAGCCGGCGTCACCCGACTGCTCTGGCGGTACGTTGCCGAAGTGACGATCAGCCGATGCATATGCTTGAGGCGCCAACCCGAATCCATGAACTCCACCGCGAGCCAATCGAGCAGCTCGGGGTGGGATGGCTCAGCCACCTGAAATCCGAAATCCTCGGAAGTCGCGACGATGCCGGTGCCGAAATAGGCCTGCCACACGCGGTTCATGAAAACCCGCGCCGTCGTGGGTGCTTTGCGATCGACGAGCCATTGGGCCAATGTGAGCCGCGTGGGTTCCGCGCCGGTGGGAAGAGCGTTCAGGAATGCGGGCACTCCGGCGTTGACGGATTCACGTTTCTTGAACATGTCGCCGCGCTCGAGGATATGGGTGGTGCGGCCGTCGTTGCGGGCCATCAGCGTGAACGCTGTCGAGCCCGTCAGCCATTGCTTCCAGAGCGCCTCGATGCGTTCGTTGGCGTCCTTCCATTCGGCAACGGTGCTGCGCCAGTAGCTGAACACTTCGGCTGTCTGGCTCGACGTCCGCCGCGCCTTCGGGAGCGACAGGATGTCGCGCACGCGCTGCGGCAGCGGATCGGCGGCGACCGGCCCCGGCGCCGATGTCACCGAAATGCGGAAGCGACCCAGGTTGTTGGTCATCAGATCATCACTGTTCCAGCCGCCGTGGTTCTGCTTGAGCTGGAAAGTGATCGTCGTCCCGGCGGGTTGAGTCGTCGGTTGCGTGGCGGGCTGCGTCGCGGGCGCGATCGGCGCGGCGAACTGGAAGACCGCCTTGCGCGGCTGGTTGCGCCGGCCCGGACCGGCGTTGATGCCCCAGGCGGTGTTGTCGTCGCCGTCGATCGCGAACTTCACCGGCCCGGTCACGCGATGATGAGTCGACTTATCGTAAAAGTTCGACTCCAGATCGATCACCGGCTGATCGAAATCCGCCGTGGCGTTCGCGATCTTCACTTTCGTTTTCTTGGCCGGCTCACTCTGCGGCGCGTAATCGACGGCGAACTCGGTCAGCGCGCAGGTGCCGAAGAGCGATCGCCCCGGCCCGCCGCATGGCAGGTTCGGATCGGGCAGAAGCTCCAGGCGGACCGCGGTGACGGTCGGCAGGTGCGTCGTCCAGGTGAAGACCGCGGTCAATTTCGTCGGCGCGTACCCTTGCGCGAGATACGAACCGTCGGTCTGTGGAAGGTAGCGCTGGCTATTGTCGCCGACGTGTTCGAGCGGGATCACCGTCCAGTGCGGCTGATCACCGACGGCCTGCTCCTCCCACTTCGCCATCCGCTCCTGCCAGTCGGGATTCTTGTGCCGCAGTTCCGCCTCGATCTCGCGCATCTGCCGGCGCAGGTCGGAAAGCTTCATCAGCTCGTCCGCGGAATAGACGACCTGCTGCTTCTCGTGATCGTTGTTCAGGAAAGCGAAGAGCTTGTAATACTCCGCCTGAGTGAGCGGGTCATACTTGTGGTTGTGGCACTGGGCGCATTGGATCGTCAGACCCAGCACGCTCTTGCCGATGCAGTCCATGCGATCGAACATCTCCTCCATGCGGAATTCTTCGGGATCGATGCCGCCTTCCTCATTCACCATCGAGTTGCGCAAGAACCCCGTGGCAACCACCTGATCCTGCGTCGCATCAGGCAGTTGATCGCCGGCCAGTTGCTCGATGATGAAGCGGTCGTACGGCACGTCGTGGTTAAAGGAATTGATCACATAGTCGCGGTAAAACCAGACGTAGCGCGGCTTGTCCTTCTCGAAGCCATCAGAGTCGGCATAGCGCGCGGCATCCAGCCAGTGGCGGCCCGACCTCTCCCCGTAATGCGGCGACGCCAGCAGCCGGCCAACCTGCTTCTCATAGGCATCCGCACTTTGATCGGCGAGGAATGCATCGACCTCCTGGATCGTGGGCGGCAGGCCAATCAGGTCCAGAGAGAGGCGGCGGAGCAGCGTCACTTTATCCGCCTCGGGCGACGGCTTCAGCCCTTCGCGCTCCACCCGCGCCAGGATGAAATGATCGATCGCGTTGCGAACCCACTTCTCGTCTTTGACTGCCGGCAGCTCCGGTCGCACCGGCGGTGTGAACGCCCAATGCCCCGAATAGATGGCGCCCTGTGCCACCCATTCCTTCAAAGTCTCGACCTGCGCCGCCGTCAGCTTCTTATGGCTGTCCTCCGGCGGCATGTGATCGTCGGCATCCGTCGTCGTGATCCTCCGAACCAGCTCGCTCTTGTCAGCTTGATTGGGGATGATCGCGATCTCGCCCGACTTTGCGGGCTTCACGGCGCTGTCGCGGATATCCAGGCGAAGATCACCCTTGTGCTTGTCAGGACCATGACAGGAAAAACAGTTTTCAGAGAGGATGGGTCGGACGTCGTGGCTGAAGTCGATGGCGGGTGCGGCGGCGGAACCGGCAGCGGCGAAAACCTGCGCTGCGGCGAATGCAAGTTGGGTGAACCAACGATAACGGCGGACTTGTGAGATCAGAGGGCCCATAAGTTACTGTCGCGGTTCGCATCTCCGCCGATGTGACGGGATACATGTGGCTATTGTTACGCCGGCTTCGCGTTTAAGGGTCGACAGATGTTCCTATCGACAGGTCCGGCTGATGCCGGACCAGTAGATGATGCAGCGCCGGTGCTTAAAACGCGAAGCGCCGCTCCCTCAGCTCCGTCTCCGTTTGAGGCAATTGCACGTTCGATCATCAACTTGCGTTCCGCCCGGCCCCTCCCGTAACCTCTGGACCCCATGCCCGAGACCGCCGATCCTTCGCTGCCGGATGCTCCTCTTGTGTCGGCGGATCATGTGCGCGTTCAGTTTGGCGAGCTGGCGGCGGTGAACGATGTGTCGTTCCGGCTGCGCGGGGGAGATCTGCTTGGGCTCATCGGGCCCAACGGGGCGGGGAAGACGACGCTCCTACGCGCCCTGGCGTGCCTTCAGCCGATCCACCTCGGGCGGATCGACATCCTCGGCGAGCGCCTTCAGCCGGATGCGTACCAGGTGCTTCGGCACATCGGGTTCACGCCGGACACGCCGCCGCTTTACGACGAGCTGACCGTGCGCGATTACCTGCGGTTCATTGCCCGCGGCTACGGCATCGACCGGCAGGACGGCGAGGAGCGGATCGATTTCTGGCTCGAAAAAGTCTGGCTTGCCGAGAAGGCCGCCACCAAGATCAAGGGGCTGTCGCGCGGGATGAAGCAGCGAATCGGCATCGCGCGGACGCTGTTGCCCAACCCGTCGGTGATTCTGCTGGACGAGCCGGCCGCGGGCCTCGATCCGGCCGGGCGGGTGCAGTTCAGGCAACTGCTGGTGAGTCTGCGCGAGCAGCGCAAGGCCATCATCGTCTCGTCGCACATCCTCAGCGACATGACGGAGTATTGCACCCACATCGGCATCATGGCCAAGGGGCGCATGATGCAGCTGGGGACGGTGGCGCAGGTTGCCGACCATTCGAGCAACGGCCGCTGCCGATACACCATGCTGCTGGCACGTCCCGTCGCGGGGCTGCGCGATCAGATGGCGGGGATCGAAGGAATTTCGACCGTGGACGTCGACAATCAGCGCGTCGTGTTTGAGTACGAGAACAATCAGGAGCGCGCGGCAGAACTGTTGGAAGAGCTGGTGAGCCGCAAAATCCCGGTGGCGTCATTCACGGCCAATGCGCCGGGGCTGGAAGAGGCGTATCTGCGTACGGGAATCCGGCAAGTCGATTGAGTATTGCTTATGGACGCGATCTTCAACAACCCGATTGCCTGGGCGCACTTCCGCATTCGCGGTGGTTTGAAAAACCACTTCTGGAGCACTGCGGGCTACATGCTGCTGATTGTTTCGGTGATCGGCGTGACCAACCGATTGGCGGTCGGCGGCACGCTGCTGAGCGGGTGGACAATGGCGCTGCTCGGGCTGCAGTTGGCGATTCTCGGCTTGTACGGATCGTCGGTCGTCGGAAACGCAATCCGCCGCGATATCACGGCGGGGCTGCTCGAATCCCATCGGCTCATGCCGGTCAGTTCGGCGTCGGCCATCCTGGGTTACCTGACGGGGCCTACGTTTCAGGCCATCTGCCTGGTGGTGGCCAACCTGCTCATTGGCACGGTGACTGGATCGATTGCGCGGGTGCCGATGGACCATTGGTACACCGGGAACGCGATCATTTTTACGTTCGTTATCTTCCTCTGGGTTTGCTTCGCGTTCGCTTCGTTCGTCGCCAAAAACGCGTTCACAGCGCTTTTTGGGCTGATCATTGGCGGCATGTCGAGTGCGCCGATGCTCCTGGCGATTCTGCCCGCGCTGGCAGTGTTGCTGACACCGTTGTCGGGTCAGACGATATTCAGCATGCTCGGCGGGGGTAGGATGCTCAGCCCCGGGATCGGGTATGGCCTCGCGGCACAGCTGGTCTTTGGCTTTATTTTTTACCGCGGTGCGATGCGGCGATATCGTCGCGATGATATCCCCGCCCTCGGCAGCGTCCTCGGGCTTGCGCTGCTCGCGGCATGGTTTGGCACGTCGGCGATAGGCATACGACATTATTTGGAAGTGAGCCCCGGCTTTGGCCGCATGAGCAATGGCGACTTTGGCGTGCAGGCCATCGGCTCGCTCATTTCCGGCATGCTCATTGGCATCGTGCCGATTGCCGGTTCGGCGCGCGTGTTGTCCGAGTGGAAGCGAACAAACCGCGCCGCGGGTCGGGCGCTTGGCGGCCGGCCCGCCGACCCGGTTCTGGTAGCCCTGATTGCGTCGATGATGCCGCCGCTGATGGTCATGGCGGCACAGCCACGAAAGGACTGGGACCTTCAGGACGTGGCGCGCGTCGCGATCATCGGAACCACGTTCTTCTTTACCACGAGTTATCTGCTGCGCATCTTCTACCGGCGCGGGCAGAAGGCGGCGGTGTTCATGGCGGTCTGGTTCATTATTACCTGGCTCATCCCGCTTGGGGCCGACGCGCTGCGACACAACCTGAGCGACGGCGACACACGGCCGTTCTTTTCGCTCATCAGCCCAATTGGAGCGCTGATTGATGTGTGGGATGCCAAGCCGAGCAACGCTGTCGGAGGGCTGGTGTTTCAGGTGTTGCTCGCCATCACGGCGTCAGTGATGTTTTACATGGGGGAAGGAAAGCGGCCGGCCGCGAAGGTCTCGCCAGCTTCGGCTTGATGGAAGGCGCTGAAGCTGACGCTGCGATTCGTCGGTTTGGGGCTTCGCACATGTTCGTTTCGAGCCTATCCTGAAGCATCTATGAAGGCATGGGTCATCGACTCGCTTAGCGGCATCGATCAACTGCGTCTGGCGGATGTGGCCGACCCGAACCCCGGCGCGGGCGAAGTGGTACTTGACGTGCTTTTTGCCGCGCTGAATCCGGCGGATCGTTACCTAGCCGAGGGACAATACCCGGCGCGGCCGCCGCTGCCGCACATTCTCGGGCGGGATGGCGTCGGCACGGTGACGGAGATTGGAGCGGACGTCGACACCGTGAAACTCGGTGACACGCTTCTGGTCCTACGGGGCGAGACCGGCGTCATGAAGCCGGGCACCTTTGCGCAACGGGTGGCTATCTCGGTCCATCAGCTTGTCCCGATTCCGCAAGGATGGTCAGTTGAGGAGGCATCGTGCGCGAGCCTCGTCTACCTCACGGCATATCAGGCGCTGACGCAGTGGGGCCTCTTGCCGCCGTCGGTTGTGCTCATCACCGGAGCATCCGGGGGCGTGGGCGTCGCGAGCACGCAGCTCGCCGCCGCGGCAGGCCACACCGTCATCGCGCTCTCGCGCAGCGAAAGGAAACAGGCGGTGCTCAAGGGATTAGGCGCACAGCTTTGCGTCGATCCGAACGACGATCAATGGCGACGGCGCGTGAAGGAGTTTCTGGGCGGAAAGCGCGTCGACCTGGCCATCGACAACATCGGGGGTGCGCTCTTTTCGGACGTGCTGGACACGCTCGGGGAGTGGGGAAAGATCAGCGTGGTCGGGCGGCTGGCGGGGCCGGTTCCGCAGTTCAATACGGCGGCGCTATTTTTCCGCCGTATCCGAGTCGGGGGCGTGGCCGTCGGGTCGTACACAACGGCCGAAAGTCGCGCTGCCTGGGCGGAGATCGTTGAGATCTTGCATCGAAGAAACGTCAAGCCGCTGGT
>JBBRIN010000224.1:0-6504 GCA_038221115.1 Tepidisphaerales bacterium | reverse complement strand
CCAAACCCGCTGGAACCACCCTTGGCTCCTCTACCTCCTCCCGTTCGCAGGCATCGCCATCGCCGCCGTGTATCACTTTTTCGGCAAAGAGGTAGAGGCCGGAAACAACCTCCTCATGGAGCGCATTCACGCCCCCGGAGGCGGCGTCCCCCGCAGAATGGCCCCTCTCGTTCTCGTCGCCACCGTCATCACTCACCTCTTCGGCGGGTCTGCCGGCCGCGAAGGCACCGCCGTGCAGATGGGCGGCTCCATCGCCGCCACCTTCGCCCGATGGATGCGGCTTCACCGCGACGACATCCGCACCCTCCTCATGGCCGGCATCGCCGCCGGATTCGGCGCCGTCTTCGGCACGCCCATCACCGGCGCCATCTTTGCCATCGAGGTGCTGACCATCGGCCGCCTCAACTACGAGGCCGTCGTCCCCTGCCTGATGGCCGCCATCATCGGCGACGTCACCTGCACCGCCTGGCACATCAAGCACACGCACTACACTATTCCTTCCCTCGCCACCGCGGCTACCATCATCACCCCCTCTCACCTCGATGCCCTGCTCACCGCAAAGGTCGCCTGTGCCGCCGTCGCCTTCGGCCTCGCCAGCGTCGTCTTCGCCGAACTCACCCACGGCCTCTCCTGGCTCTTTAAGAAGATCCCCTGGCCGCTCGCGCGCCCCGCGGTGGGGGGCATCTGCGTCATCCTCCTCGCACACCTGATCGGCTTCGATTATCTCGGCCTCGGCGTCACTACCGATCCCCATCACCCCCAGCAGGTGTCGATCCTGTCCGCATTCCAGCCCGGCGGCGCCCATGCGTTCAGTTGGTGGTGGAAGATCCTCTTCACTGCCGTGACCCTCGCGGCCGGATTCAAAGGCGGTGAGGTGACGCCCCTCTTCTTCGTCGGCGCCGCGCTCGGCCACTCAATGGCTCGCCTGCTAAACGCCCCCGTCGATCTCTTCGCCGCCCTGGGATTTGTCGCCGTCTTTGCCGGCGCGACCAACACCCCCCTCGCCTGCACCATCATGGCCATCGAGCTCTTCGTCGCCGCCTCACCCCAGGCCCTTCACTCCGGTTTCGTCGTCTACGCCGCCCTCGCCTGCTTTCTCGCCTATCTGCTGAGCGGCCACTCCGGAATCTACCTTTCGCAGCGCATCGCCACACCGAAGCTGGCGAGTTCAAATCTTCCTCAAGACGCTTCCCTGCGAAGCGCGCGCTCCTAGGCCGACGCCTTCGCCGCGCCCGCCGGCGGAGCAGGCAGGCGCGCCCGCAGTCCCGGCATCGCAGCCACACATCGCTGCACCTCTTCCCGTAGAGCCGCCAGGCCCGTCTTCGCGCGCTCTGTCGGTGCCGCCGGTGCCGGCGCGATCTTCCCCGCAATCGTCGCTCCCTTCGCAGGCGCCACAACTACCGGCATCACGCCTCCTAATTATGACCGAGCAAATTCATGCGGTTAGTCTTTTCTTGGAAAAATGGAGTTGGCGACTTGGCAACAGCAGTTGGCAGCGCTGCCAAGTGTTGCCAGCTTTTCGCTGAAATGAGGAGAGGGAGGGCCGCGTGAAAAACGCGACAATCGGCGTGTCTGAAATCACTTACAAGAAGTGCAGCTCAGTGGGCTCGAACCACTAACCTTCGGTTCCGTAGACCGATGCTCTATCCAATTGAGCTAGAGCTGCATGCCCACCCGCTCTGGCGCCATCGGCCGCACACCGCGAATGAGGGGCAGCATTCTAGGACACACCTTACCTCGATGCAACCGCACGATAATCAGGCGCCCGTGCTCTTGACGAACCACCCCTTCGCCGTCGCATCCGCTTTGAAGAACTTCAGCAGCAGCTCCGCCACCTTCTGTCGGCCGCTCGTGCTCGGATGCGTGCCGTCGCCGGCGCAGTCCTCACGCTTCCATACCAGCCCGTCCTCGCGGCCTTTTACCCCATCGGTCCACAAGTACGGCCCCCACAGCACCACCGGCCCGCTCGGATCGTTTTTCATCGCGTCTTCGATCACGCCGCGAACCGAGAACGCGCCTTCGTAAGCATATGGCTCAGGGTTCAGCGCCCCCGTCGCGTACCCGGCATAAATCCGGCTCGACAGATAGACCAGCTTCAGGTTCGGGAATCGCTCCTTCGCAAGCTTCAAGTTCGATTCGATGTCGTTCTTCAGTTCATCCGAGTGCTTGGGGAACTCGCCAAACCGGCTCTGTCTCATCAGCGCCTGCTTCAGCCAGATGACCTGAACCTGCTGGTCCGTCACGCCGGCGGCTTTCATGCGCTCCTCGGCCTTGTCCCACGGCGAGCCGCTCGCCGTTGAATTCCACTTCAGCGCGTCCTGCCCGCCCTGCGCGGCATCGAGGACAGTCACCTTCGGCGACTTTGCCGAGTCTTGATCGGCCAGCGCCTTAAACGCGGAAAATTCCATGGTGGTGTTCGACATGCCCATCGACATCAGCACGATCCGACCGTCGGCGGCAGGCTTCCCATCAACGCCCAGCGGCTGAACCTTCGTCGCAGCCGCCAGCGCCGACGCCATCAGCGCCGCCGGCGGCTCGTTCTTCCCACCGCCGTACAAGCCCCCATCCACGCCCTTGTACTTCTGATCGCCCGTGAGCTGCGTCAGCGGCACCATCCCAGTCGAATCACGCGGCGGGCCAGGCGGCAGCACACCCGCCGGTTCCTTGCCGCCACCCGCCGGCTGCCCCACACCCGCCTTCCCCGCCCGCTGCGACGCCTTCCGAGCCTCCATCCCGCGTTCCAGGTACGTCTTCTCCTCTCCCGTCAGCGTCTCACCCTTCTGCTCCCGCCGATGCAAGCTCCGCACCTTGTCCCAATCCACCTCCGCCGGCTTATCGTCGCCTCGACTCATCGGCGCCAGCGGCAAACACAAAAGCAGCGACAACAGCACGAGATATGATTTCTTCATGGCGCAGTTCTCCGAATGGAAATGTTTCGTCCGGCCACTATAACGTCCGAACCGAAAAAACATTCTCGTCAAACCAACCCGCCGCACCGACCCGCCATTGTGCCGCCAACTTCTTGCCCGACAAGGCGATCCCAATGACCAAGCTGAAAATACTCTTCCTTTGCACCGGAAACTCCTGCCGCAGTCAAATGGCCGAAGGTTTTGCCCGCCATTTGGAGGGCGATGTCATCGACGCATACTCCGCCGGCGTGCAACCCCACGGCCTGAACCCACTCGCCGTGCAGGTGATGACCGAGGCCGGCATCGACCTCTCAACCCACCATTCCAAACACGTCGACGACCTTCGCGCCGTCGCCTTCGATTACGTCGTCACCGTCTGCGACCACGCCAACGAAACCTGCCCCGTCTTCCCCGGCAACGCCAAACGCATCCACGTCGGCTTCGACGACCCGCCCCAACTTGCAAAGAATGCAAAGTCCCCCGAAGAGGCCATCAGCCATTACCGGCGCGTGCGCGACCAGATTAAGGCTTTCGTCCAGACGCTCCCCGACAGCTTGAAGCGCGGAAACCAATGAGAAAATACCTGGCGGAATTGCTCGGAACCTTCTCCCTTGTCTACGCCGGCACCGGCGCAATCGTGATCAACGACGCCTCCGGCGGCGCCGTCACCCACGCCGGCATCGCCCTCACCTTCGGCCTCGTCGTCATGTCCATGATCTACACCCTCGGCGACATCTCCGGCGCGCACCTCAACCCCGCCGTCACCCTCGGTTTCTGGCTAGCGCGACGATTCCCCCTCAAACTCGTCGCGCCCTATATCGTCAGCCAGTTGCTCGGCGCCTTCGCCGCCAGCGTCGCGTTACGGCTCATGTTCCCCGCCCACCCCACACTCGGCGCCACCCTCCCCCTCGGCTCCCCCTGGCGCTCCTTCGCCCTGGAAGTCATTCTCACCGCAATCCTGATGTTCGTCATCCTCTCCGTCTCCCGCGGCGCCAAGGAAAAGGGCATCATGGCCGGCATCGCCGTCGGCGGCGTCATCGCCTTCGAAGCCATGTTCGCCGGCCCCATCTGTGGCGCTTCCATGAACCCCGCCCGCTCGCTCGCCCCCGCCCTCCTCTCCGGCACCCTCTCCTCTCTCTGGGTCTACCTCACCGCCCCCATCCTCGGAGCCGCCATCGTCGCCCCATGGCACGACTGGTTCAGCCGTGATTCTGAGCCGTCATCCTGATGGAGCCTGGGCGACTGCAGGATCAGCCCAGCCCGCTGAGTGGATTCGTATTCCAGTTCGATGCGACCCTGAACCCGAACCCTGAACCCCGAACCCCGAACCCTGATATACTCCTGAGAATGTCCCGCAACTGGCTCCTCGCCCACTGGCGTCGCATGGCTATGCAAGTCGCCCTCTGCGCGCTCCTCGCCGCCACCATCGGCCTCGCCGCCCTCGTCACCCACCAGAAGCGCCTCGCCCTTCGCCTCCCGCTCAACCCCGAAACACTGGTCGGCCGCCTCAAAGTCTCCCTCCCCCGCACCTGGTCCGCCCCGCTCATCCTCGATCAGCCCGGCGCCGGCGACTTCCTCTCCGTCGAAGAAATCCTCCCCGACAACCTCCCCGGCCGCCGCCTCTTCATCGAACGCATGCGAACCGGCCGCCTCCTCGCGCCCCTCGAACATCTGCTCCGCGCCGGCTACCTCCCCGAAAAATCGCTCGCCTCTCCCGATCCAACCGCCGACCCCCTTCATATCCAGCGCCTCGACGTCGCCGGCTGGCCAGGCACCATGGTCACCCGCGCCATTCCCCCCTCCGGCAGCCGCCGCCCTCAAAAACAAGTCCTCGCCTGCGCCAGCCTCCCCCCGGGCCAGGCCGTCGTCATCCGCCTCGAAGGTCCCGGCTCTCCCGACGATGCCGACGAAGAACTGGTTCGCCAAATGGCCGAAACCGTCCGCGTCCCTCTTCGCGATGGTGATAAAGCGAACACCATCGACCCGGGCCCCACCGGCGCACTCGTTGATCTCGGTGGCGGCGTCTTCGCCACCGCGCCCGAGCACTTCTATACCCTCCCGCCAGAAGCCAACCGCTCCTCGCGCGATCTTCTTGCCGACGACTCCATCGGCAATTGGGTCGCCGTCGAGCTCATCCCCTGCCTCTGGTTTTCTGCCGCAACCACCGACGAGTCCAGCGCCCAGCAACAGGTCCTCGCCCTCCTCGCCGCACACGACCGCGACTGGCGCTCCGGCCCCATAAAAAAAATGGCCGACGGCATCTGGCAGGTCGATCGCGCCGACAGCGCCGCCACCTTCCCCGCCCGCGCCTACTGCTTCACGAACGGCGACGATCAAGCCATCCTCGCCGTCATGCGCGGCGACTGGCACAACGACCGCGGCTTCAACGACGCCTGGCGCGCCATCTACACCACCGCCCACTTCACTTCCCACAAAGATATCCCCCAACTCCTCGCCACCGGCCGCGATGAAGCCAAACGCCTTCGCGATGCCGGCATCGACCAGCTCCTCCGCCCCCCAGCCGCCCATCAATCCTGGTCGCTCTGGGACCAGGCCGAAAACGTCGACAAGCAGCTCTGGATGCAGATCGATTGGGGCCTCACCGCCCTCGGCGAGTTCACCCCCGCTTTCCCCACCTCGCCTGCCGCGCAACCCGCCGAGCCCTCCAACCTCTGGCACGGCTCGCGACGCACCTGGCCCGAGCGCCTCAACAAGCCCTTTCGTCCGCCCCTCCTTGGCCCCTACGCCCTCCGCGATGACGCCGATGCCGGCGTTCAGCAACTCTGGTCCGGCTCCGTCGATCTGAGCCGTTACCTGCTTTCCACCGATCGCTTCATCACCGACCACAATCAAAAAGGCGCCAATACCCGCGCCCAGCGCTGGGAGCTCCGCGACGGCAACCTTCAAAACCTCATGTCCACCCGCGGCCCACAGCCCGTCCCGGACCAGTACGTCCCCGGCGCCTGGCTTCCCCTCATCTTCTGGCAGCTCGCCGGCTCTCAACCCATGCTTCTCAAGACCGAGTCCTTCCTCGCCTGCGACGGCATTGCCTCCGATGAATTGCTCACCCTCTACGTCGCCCCCGTCCCCGATACGCCCATGACCTGCGTCGCCGTCACCGTCAACGGCACCGGCCGCGTCACCCGTTTCTGGTACGCCACCGACGGCAGCCTCCGCTACATCGACTTTGCCGGCAACCTCCGCGCCCAGCGCGATGACAAGTCGCAGCCCCCCGCGCCGCGGTAGGGGGGAGCAGGGGAGGCGCAGGCGTGGGGATGGTGCTTGGGTATTTCGTTGTGCAAATAGCATGGAATTGCGTGCCATTGAGTGACAATTTGACACATGATCAACTTAGGGCGCGAAAAGGTTCGTTTTCGGGCAAATTATCCAATGTTGATCATGGCGCCCTAAGTTGATCATCAATTGGGGGGTGTTTCCGACTTTCCGACTTTCGTTGGGAGGGACAGGGTCAAAATGGGATATGTCATACGTCGCGGGGTGGTGCATCTTATCGGGGGGCTGGAGCGGCGGGAGAAGGCAGGTTTTCAAGCGAAAACGGCATGTTGACCACCTTGACCATGTTGCCCATCCATGG
>JBBRIN010000223.1:0-6506 GCA_038221115.1 Tepidisphaerales bacterium | reverse complement strand
CGTGTTGATCATGGCGGCGGCGGTGTCGGATTATCGCATGGCGCACATCAATGCGGGGAAGCTGCCGCGACACGACAAGCTCACGCTCGAGCTGGAGGCGACTGCGGATATTGTCGCAGCGGCGGGGGCAATGAAGCGAGGCGATCAACGGACGATCGGGTTTAGCCTGGAAACCAGCGGCGATGTTGGTCGCGCTCGCGAGAAAATGCTGCGCAAGCGGCTGGACCTGATGGTTTACAACCCCACCGAGACCATGAACGCGGATACGGTGTCCGCGACGCTCCTGTACCCGGACGGGCGGGGCGAGGAGCTTCCCTGTCGGGACAAAGCGGACTTCGCCGATATTCTCATTCAGCGGGTGGCGGCGTTGTTCTGACGCCGAGCGCTCGCCTCCGGATCGGCAATTTGTGGAGCGGTGAGCGTGGCAGGTCCGATAACCATAAAGATACACCGCCGCACCGGCACGCAGGATGTGCCGTTGCCGCGGCGCATGACCGAGCACGCGGCGGGCTTCGACCTGCACGCGGCGGTGGAGAAGGCCACGACCGTTGAGCGCGGCGAAATCGCGCTGATTCCGTGCGGCTTCTCGATGGCGCTGCCGCCGGGTTTTGAGGCGCAGATTCGGCCGCGCAGCGGGCTGGCGACGAAGCATGGGGTCACCATGATCAACTCGCCGGGCACGATCGACGCGGATTATCGCGGCGAGGTGCAGGTGGCGCTGATCAACCTGGGGCCGGCGCCCTTTGCGGTCGTTCGCGGGATGAGGATCGCGCAGATGATCGTCGCGCCGGTGCCGGCGGCGGAGCTGATCGAAGTGGATGAACTGGACGAAACCGCCCGAGGACAGGGTGGTTTTGGGCATACGGGATCGTAACAAGTTGCCAGTTGTTAGTTGCCAGTTGCCAGTAAAGGCACTGCAAGCCGGACTTCACCGGCAACTAACAACTGGCAACTGGCAACTTCCTCCGGCAACTGGCAACTTCCACACCCATGCACCAACCTGAAACCTGGCGTCGGATTGTGTTTGTGGTCTTCGCTTGTGCGTGGATCTTTGTGCTGCTGTCGCTCGGCAGCTTTCATGTAACGGATTGGCCGAGCCATGCGGTTTATCCGTATCAGGCGGTGCAGAACCTTTGCGGAAATCCGGGGGCGTTTGTCGCGTACTGGACGTTTTACGTTCTGGGGCAGGGGATTTTTCCGATCCTTTTTTTCAGCGGCATCTGCATCACGCTGTCGCTGTTTAACAACCGGGTGAGCGACGTGTGGCTGCGGACGATCGGGATCGCGCTGCTGTCGGTGGCGTTTGCGTCGGCGGTACACTTGATTCGGCCGGGGTCGCGCGATGCGCTGCCGGAGGGGACCGGGGGATTGATCGGCATCAGCGCGTCGGGGTTTCTTCGCGCGCATTGCAACGCGTTGCTGACGAGCCTGATCCTGCTGTGCGCCTTTATGGTGGGGTTGCTGCTGGCGGCGGATGATCTGGTGGTGCGGGTGCCGGCATTCGTGGGGGGGGCGATGTCGGCGATGAAGTCGCGCACGCCGCAGATCAGGTTCAGCTTTCCGCAGTTGCCGAGGCTGCCGGCGTTGCCGCGCTTTGTGACGCGGGATGCGGTGGGCGAATTGGAAGAGGCACCGCTCGCAAAAGGGCTGCTGTCCAAAGCGGTAAGGTCTTCGGTGATCGCGACGAAAAACCAGCGGGATGAGGAAGATGACGAGCTGGAAGACCGCAAGCCGCCGGTGTTGATGCGGGCGACGCCCATATTGAAGGGATCGGTGATCATCCCCCCACCGTTGCCGCTAATGGATAACGAGGAGATCCATCTCGATTACGGGAATGAGGACCCTGCGCCGCCGGTGGCGGAAGCGGTGCATGCGGATGGCGATGAGCCATTGCCGGCTGAGCCTGCGGTGATTCCGCCGGTGGAGGAGCAAGCGGTGATTGAGCCGCCTGCGCCGCCGCGGCCTGAGATCAAGGTGAAGCTGCCGAGCATGTTCAAGGCGCTAAACGAAGCGCCGTCAGCCCCGAAGGAGCTGGGCGAGTACCAGCTACCCGGGTGGGATTGCCTTGCCGACGCTGAGCATGGCTACGCCGCCAGCCAGGAAACATTCGTCCGCCAGAAGGCGGCGGAGCTGGAGCAGACGCTGAAGGAGTTCAGCATCGACGCGCATGTCGTGGAGATCGACACGGGCCCGGTCATCACGATGTACGAGCTGGCGCTGGCGGCGGGGGTGAAGGTGTCGGCGATCAGTGCGCTGTCGAACGACATCCAGCGCGCGCTCAAGGCGGAGACGATCCGCATCGTCGCGCCCATTCCGGGCAAGGCGACGGTTGGCATCGAGGTGCCCAACGAGCAGAAGGAGAAGGTGCGGCTGAAGGAGCTGATGCAGCTGACGCCGCCCGAGCAGACGAAGCAGGGCGGGATTCCGATCTTCCTCGGGAAGGATGCGAGCGGCGAGCCGTTGATCGCGGACCTGACGAAGATGCCGCATGGTTTGATCGCGGGCACCACCGGCTCGGGCAAGTCGGTGTGCATCAACTCGATCATCATGTCGATCATGTACCTGCAGCGGCCGGACGTGGTGAAGCTGATCCTCGTCGACCCGAAGGTCGTGGAAATGGCCCCCTTCAAGGACATTCCGCACCTGATGTGTCCCGTGATTAACGATGCGGGGCGCGCGACGAGCGTGCTGGAGTGGGCGTGCCAGAAGATGGACGAGCGGTATGAGTTTTTGGCGGAAGCGGGGGTGAGAAACCTGAAGGGGTATAACAGCCTGACGCAGGAGGAGTTGATCGAGCGATTCCAGCCGGGGAGCCCGGAGGAAGAGGCGCAGATCCCCAAGAAGCTGCCGTACATCGTGATCATCGTGGACGAGTTGGCCGACCTGATGATGACCAGCGGCAAGGAAGTCGAAGCGCACATCGTGCGGTTGGCGCAGAAGGCGCGGGCGGTGGGCATTCACCTGATCCTGGCGACGCAGCGCCCGCAGGCGACGGTGGTGACGGGGCTGATCAAGGCGAACATGCCCTGCAAGATCGCGTTCCGGGTGTCGAGCAAGATGGACAGCCGGATCGTGCTGGATATGAACGGCGCGGAGGTGCTGCTAGGGCAGGGGGACATGCTGTTTTTGCCGCCGGGCGCGAGCAAGCCGATGCGCGGGCAGGGGACGTACATCGACGACAAGGAGATTCGCGACAGCGTGAAGATCGTGCGCGGCCTGGCGGAGGCGCAGTACGAGCCGGACCTGGTGCAGATCAAGGGCATCGGCACGGTGGACGATGAGGCCGCGAGAGATGAGCTGTTTGACGCGGCGGTGCGCTGCGTGCTAGAGACGAAGCGCGGATCGGTATCGCTGTTGCAGCGGCGGTTGACGATTGGGTATGGGCGCGCGAGCCGGCTGATTGAAGCAATGGCGGCGGCGGGGATCGTGGGAACGTACAAGGGATCGCAGGCGCGCGAGGCGCAGATCACGGTGGAGGAGTGGGAGCAGATGAAGGGGTCGATTTTGAAGGATGCGGAGGATGGGATGACGGTGTGAGCAGGCCCCGGCGTGGAATCGGCGGTGGCTTTAGGCGAGCAAAGTGCGAAGCGTGGCAACGTTCAGCTGATCATCGAACGCCGCACGCACGGGCATTTCAATTCCGACGATCACGCTACTGCGGATGATCCCGTCGGTGAAGTTGCCGAGCAATTCATAACGTCCGCCACGCTCAACGTACTGCTCAATGAACTCCCCTTCCGGGTCGACGATCCAGTATTCTCCAACACCGTGTGCGGCATAGTCCTCGAATTTGACGCCGCGATCACGTGATTCAGTGCTCGATGAAAGCACCTCGCAGATGTAGTCGGGGGCGGGGTAAATCGTAGTGTTGCCGGTGAAATGGCTTGATTTGGCGGTGAGCCAGAAGCAGATGTCCGGTGCATAATCGTTTCGGGTGAACCCGGTGAGCGCCTTTTCGGGACGGACGGCACCGAGGCCACGGGTTTGGGCAAAGATGTCGGCAAGTCGAGCGATATTTCGAACCGTGGTAGTGTGCTTGTCTCTCGATGTCATTTGGACGACGACCTCGCCGTTAATGAACTCCGCGCGAATGTCCTCGTCGAGGCTGTCGCGGAACTTGCGGCGCGCGATCTCCTCGCGGTCACGAAGGTCGGTCAACACCTCCACGTAGCGAAGGAACTTCGGCGATCGCACCAGCGGCTCGAGAATCGCTTCCATGCCCGGATTATAGCATGCCATGCTTGAGGGCGGACAGAGAATCCGACGTGTACCACCACCGACACGCCGAAACGCAATCGACATCATCGCGCGCGTCGCTACAATGCCGCGACGATGAGTGCGGGCGCTGTCGTTTCCGTCAAACTTCCGCAGACGCCTTACGATGTCACGATTCGGCCGGGACTGCTCGAGGAGGTAGGCGCACACATCGCGCGCCTGAGCAGGGCTCGGCGCGTCGGCGTTGTCACCAACGGCACAGTTGGCCCTTTCTATCGCGACACGTTGGAGGATTCACTGCGGCAGGCGGGGCTCGAGCCGGTTTGGGCCGTGATTCCGTCCGGGGAAGATCACAAGACGCTTCAAGATCTTCTGCCGTGCTATGACGTATTCCTCGGCGCCAGCATTGAACGGTCAACGCCGATCATCGCGCTCGGCGGCGGTGTGATCGGTGACATGGCGGGCTTTCTCGCGGCTACGCTTCTGCGTGGGGTGCCGTTCGTGCAGGTGCCCACCACACTGCTGGCCATGGTGGACGCGAGCGTCGGGGGCAAGACCGGCGTCAATCACGGCAGGGGAAAGAATCTCATCGGTGCATTCCATCAGCCGATCGCAGTGCTGATCGACCCGATGGTTCTGCAAACGTTGCCGCTGGAAGAGCTGCGCAGCGGCCTCGCCGAGTGCATTAAGCATGACTGCATTCGTGACGCCGAAGGGTTTGCAGTGCTGGAAAAGAACGTCGGTCGGGCGGTGGGGCTGGAGATGGAGTACCTGACGGAGCTGGTTGCGCACAACGTTGCCATCAAGGCGCGCGTCGTGGAATCGGATCCTTTCGAGAATGGTGAGCGGGCACACCTCAATTTTGGTCACACGTTCGGACATGCCATAGAGACTGCCTCGCGGTATGCGTATCCCCACGGCGAAGCTGTTGCTCTGGGCATGGTGGCCGCCGCCCACATGTCGGCCAAGCTGCGATTGATTGACGAAGTGACGCGGTCGCGGATCGTTGCCGTCATCCGAGCGGCGGGCCTGCCGACGGGCGGAATGACGCTGGACACGCAACAGATCGTGAAGTTGATGCTGTTCGACAAGAAGGTGAAGGCGGGGAAGGTGCGATTCGTGCTGCTCGATCGGATCGGGCACGCGGTGATTCGCGATGATGTGCCGCCCGAGCTGGTTCTTGAGGCAGTCGAGAGCTTGCGGGGGGAGTGACACTTGGCACTCGTTCATTGGCTCCAACTCGCTCTGACCGAAGGGATCGGGCCGATCCTTGCCAATCGTCTGATTGAGGCGACCGGCTCGGTCGAGAATGCCGCCGCCGCCTTCCCGAAGCAGCTTGCGCACGTCGAGGGGATCGGCACAAAGAAATCAGAGACGATTCATCGCGGGCTGCGCGAGGCAGCGGCTGCGGCCGAAACGGAACTGAAAAAGGCGGCGGCGCTGGGGGTGTCGATTTCCTGCATTGAGGATGAAGCATATCCGCTGCTGTTGCGATCGATCCCGGACCCTCCGCTGGTGCTTTATGTGCGCGGGAAGCTCGAGCCGCGCGATTTGAATGCGTTCGCGATCGTCGGCAGCCGCAAGTGCAGCTATTACGGGCGCGAGCAGGCGGAGCGATTCGGTGCGTTGCTCGCGGGGGCGGGGATCACGATTATAAGCGGGGGTGCTCGAGGCACGGATTCAGCGGCGCATCGCGGGGCGCTGTCGCATCCGCAGGGGAGGACGATTGCCGTGCTGGGTAGCGGTGTGGATAAGGTATATCCGCCGGAGAATGCTGGATTGTTCGAGCAGATTGCGATGCGCGGCGCGGTGGTGAGCGAGTTTCCGCTGGGGACGCCGCCGTTGGCGGAGAACTTCCCGCGGCGGAATCGGATCATCTCCGGGATGTCGCGTGGCGTGTTGGTTACGGAGGCGGCGGAGCGCAGCGGCGCGCTCATCACGGCGAGGCAGGCGGGTGAGGACCAGGGCCGGCCGGTGTTCGCGCTCCCTGGCCGCGTCGACAATCCGCTGGCGGCGGGCCCGCTGCAACTGCTGCGCGACGGCGCGCTGCTGGCTGGGCACTTGGACGACATCCTGCCGAACCTGGGGCCCCTACCGGACGAGGCGCACGAGCAGGGATTGTTTGAAACCTTCGCCGAAAATTCGGCCGCCGCAGTCGAACCGGCGGAACGGGCCGCGGTGTCCATCGAACACTTGAGCGATCAAGAGCGGCTTATCCTGGAGCGACTGGGGGCCGACAGCCTGTCGGTGGACCAACTTCTGGAGATCACCGGCTTCGAGGCGTCGGTCAT
>JBBRIN010000222.1:0-6519 GCA_038221115.1 Tepidisphaerales bacterium | reverse complement strand
AGCTCCGTGCAGGTTATCTACAGCAAGACGCGGAAGGTCACCGATACTTGGAAGATCGAGGGCGGCGAAGAGCCCACCGGTCTTGCCCTGGATGCCGAGCACCATCGGTTGTTCCTTGGCTGCGGCGGGAACAACGTCATGGCAATCATGGACACGACCAGCGGCAAGACGCTCGCCACGCTTCCCATCGGCAAGGGAGTCGACGCCTGCGCGTTCGATCCGGGGACAGGCGAGGCGTTTGCCTCGAGCGGCGACGGCACGCTCACGGTCGTTCGCGAGACGTCGCCGGGGAAATTCGAGGTGACGCAGACCGTGAAGACCCGCCAAGGCGCGAAAACGTGCACGATCGACCCGATGACGCACACGTTGTATCTGCCGACGGCGGAGTTCGAGACGGCGGCCGGGCAGAAGCGTCCCGCGGCGAAGCCGGACTCGTTCATGATTCTGGTCGTTTCGAAGGGGGCGAAGTAGCAATTCGAGGCGCACCGGTGGCGGTGTGTCGTTGCTTCGAAGTTCAAAACGAGCGAACCCCCGGAAGACATCTTCCGGGGGTTCTCGCTTTGTATGCTTTCGTGACGGCGCGAGTCTTAAGTTGCCGGGGTGCTGCCGGCATCGCGCTGCGCCCTGATGTCAATTCTTAATTGCTTGTAGTCGGCGTCGAGCACGGCGCGGTCATCCTGGAGCACCTTCTGGTCGGTGGCGAGCTGCGTCTTGGCCGCTTTTACGCCGGCGTCATTGCTGATCAGGTCGTGGATCGCCTGCCTGTCCGCCTTCAGCGCGGTGCGGGCGGCTGTGCGATCGGTCTTGAGCTTTGCCTTGTCGGTGGCAAGTTGGGTGGCGTCGCCGCTGACGCGGTCCTGGGTGATCGCCTGCCAATCGGCGTCGATGGTCTGACGCCAGGTCGCGGCGTCGGTGGCGCGGGCCTGCTTTAATGGGGTAAGCTGTGAATCAAGCGCGGCGATCGCGGATTGGATGGCGTCGCGGTCGGTCACGAGCTTGGGCGCTTGCGTCACGCGATCGGCGTCCAGGGTTTGCTGGTCCTGGGCGATCTTCGTGAGGTCGGCCTGTACCGCGGGGCTGGGGTTGGCCGGCACATGCGGGTGACGCCCGCCGCCAAAATGCCAATGACCGCCGCCCGATAACAAAGTGCGCGATTCCAACGCGTCGATCCGGGGAAGATTCTCGTTTCGATCCTGCATGGCAACGACTCCTCTGGTTTGAGCACTGACCCAACCGGATCGGCAGTTCCCGGGACTTCGGGGAAACAACGCTGGACCCTCGGGCCGCCGCATCGGCTACCCTGATATCGATTCAACGCCGGGGTTGGCCGCTTATTTCTACGATTTCCCGTTTTACGCTTCAGGCTTAACCGAAGTCGCCGGGTCCGCCGCGGGCGTCGCCTGCTTGATGTTCGGAGTGACGTCGGCTTGGATCCGTCCGGTAATCCATCCCATGGCGTTCACCACCAGGTTTGCGAACTCCGGCTTCTGCCAGACGTCGTCGCGGTGACCCATTGAGGTATAGAAGACGCGGCCCTTACCGTGCATGCGGGCCCAGGTTTCAGGGAACAATTGTCGCTGGTACATCGCGCCCTCCATGCCCGAGCAATCCTGGGCGAGGATCACATGGAGATCGGGCGAGAAGTTCTTCAGCGAGTACCACTCTTCGACAAACTTCTGGCCATCGAAGGCGCTGGCGCCGGGGAACTTCGGGTCGATGGCGCGGAGCGTCGCATTCTGCTGCTTGCCGTGGATGATGAATTCGCCGCCGATCATCTGGATGTACGGGTCGAAGGCGTCCTTACCGCTCTCGTCGACGTCGCGCAACATTTCGCCCTTCACGTGCTTCTTGCTGTGGCATGTGTCGGTGGCGCTGTGGAATCCGATGAAGCCCTTGCCCGCATCCTTGATCGCGGCGAGGAAGGAGTCCTTCCCCTCCTGGCCCATGCCCTGCTCGGGGTGAATCAGCTTGTCCTTGATCGTAGCCTTGCCGTTGGCGTCCTTCTTCATCGTGTACTTGTCGGAAGGTTCCCTCAAATCGCCGGTGGTGTAGAAGGCGAAGGCGTCGTACCTGGCAACCTCGTCGGGCCGGGTGAAGAGCGAGCCGTCCTTGGAGCAGGTGATGTCGAAGCCGTGGGCGGCGCCGAGGTCGCTGAGGATGCGTTCAGCGAGGCCAAGCTCCTCGGGATTGGTGGCCTTGCGGGTAATCGGCGCGTGCTGGAAGCCGGCGGATTTGGTGAAGAACAGGATCTTCTTTCGCGGCGCATCGTCAGCCGCCAGGGCGAATCGGCCGAGGAATGGCGAGAGCGCCAAACCGGCGGCGGCGAAGCCGGATGCTTTCAGAAGTGCGCGACGATGCAGGATGCGGTGGGTCATTGATCTTCCTTTCCGAAGTGGATACGCCAGGCTCAACAGGCGAAGCGACATAACCTCTAGTCCGGCGGAGAGAGCGCGTTGATTATAGCGACCTTCCACGCAAGAACCCGCTTTGGACGTTCATTTAGCGTCCTAACCTTCTTCCCTCTACGCTGTCTAATTCAGCGTCCGGGGAGTTGGCCAAGCACCGCCAAAAACCCGCAAAACAAACTTCAAACAGAAAAGGAAGCGTGCTTTATGAAACTGCGTTCCCTTGCAACGTTCGCGCTGACCCTTGCCTCGACGGCGGCCATTCCGACGATCGCGTCGGCTCATGACCGGGATGACTACATTTGCCGCGACAACTTTCGCGGTCGCGCCGACTATCGCGTTCGCGAAGACTTTCGAGTCCGCGAGCGCGTCGCGATTCCCTCCTATCGTGAAGAGTACCGCGATTTTGACACCGATGTCAGCCCGCGAGATGTGCCGTCGGACGTTCTGCGCACGGTGGATTGCGAGCGGCATGGCCGGCCGATCGAGGCGGTTCAATACGTGCGGCGTGAGGGGAAGCTTTTTTACCGCTTCAGGATCGATGACCGGAGTGCGGACTTCAACATCCGCGTTGCCCCGGGTGGCCGGTTGCTGAGCATTGCCGATGCGGATCAATACGATGTCGGGTTCCGAAGCTATCGCCGGTAAGTTCGGTGGTTGCCAGCAATAAACGGGCGACCCGGGATTCGGGTCGCCCTCTTTATTGTCAGTCTTTGCGTGAGCTTGCCGGAAGAAACCCCAGGCGTGGCGCAACCGTAGGTCGGCGGCAAAATGTGTCAATGAAGAAGGGTGTGTTGCTCATGCGTGTTTTTGCTGGGTTGTTCATTCTGATTCTGGCCATCCCCACCCTTTGCACGGCAGACTTCTGGTTGAAGAGAAGCGCGGAGGCGGTGGATGCCGATCTCCATGCGGCGGCGTGGAATGGAAATATCGGGGAGATGCGCCGGCTTCTGGATCAAGGGGTGGATGCGAACGCTCAGAACGCCACCGCGGACAGCCCGCTGGCTGGAGCGGCCTGCACGGGCAATGAGGACGCGGTGCGGTTGCTTCTGGATCACGGGGCGGACGTGAATCACGCGAACGCCGGTGGGTGGACGCCGATCATGTGGGCCGCCGCCATGGGGCACGAGAAGACGATGGATCAACTCATTCATGCGGGCGCGAAAATAGGCGCGAGAAACAACCGTGGGGAAACCGCGTTGATGATCGCGGCGGTCAACGGTCGGACGGCGGCGGTGAAACTGCTTATTGCCGCCGGGGCGCAGCGGAATGCCCGCGACACGGCCGGTGAGACGGCGTACTCGCTGGCTCGCTCCGGTCACCACCTGGCGTGCGCCCGCGAACTGTCGACGCGCCGGCATTCACACGGTTGATCTGTTCCGACTCCCCCTGGCGGGGTTATAACAGGGGGATGAACCGCACCTTATTCGGCGTCGTTTTTCTCGTCCTGATTTGCAACCAGGCCCGCGCGGCGGATCTGCCGATCCCGGAGACGGTGACGTTCGATCGGAACTTCGAATTCGCCAACCCGGACAACCAGCACCTCCAACTCAATATCGCGCGGCCGAAGAACGGCACGGGGCCGTTCCCGGCGATCCTGTGTATCCACGGCGGCGGGTTCCGCGCGGGCAAGCGGGAATCTTACGATGCGCTGTGCCTGACGCTCGCGCAGCGCGGATACGTTGCCGCGACAGTGACGTATCGGCTGGCGCCAGCGTACAAGTTTCCGGCGCAGGTTTACGACTGCAAGGCGGCGGTGCGGTGGATGCGGGCGAGCTCGGCGCGGTTCAACATCGATCCGAGGCGCATCGGCGTCACCGGTGGATCGGCGGGAGGGCACCTGGCGCAATTCCTTGGAGTGACGAACGGCGTGAAGGAGTTCGAGGGGATGGATGGGGGGAACCTGGATCAATCGTCGGCGGTCTCGTGCGTCGTAAACTTTTACGGCCCGTCGGACTTTACCAAATCGTATGGGAAGTCGGTGGACGCGGCGGAGGTGTTGCCGCTGTTTTTTGGAGGGAACCTGCAGGAGAAGCCGCGCGAGCATGTGATGGGGAGCCCGCTGTATTGGGTGACGCCGCAGGCGGCGGCGACGCTGTGCGTGCACGGGACGGATGACAAGTACGTGGCGCATGAGCAGGCGGAGTGGATGGTTGAGCGCCTGAAAGCGGCGCAGGTGGACGCGACGTTGCTGACGCTGCAAGGGGCGGGGCATGGGTTTAAGGGTGAGGATGCGAAGAAGGCGGAGGGGGCGTTGATTGAGTTTTTTGAGGGGCATTTGAAGGGGGGGTCATAGTTGGTGGTTGATGGTTGATAGTTGGAATAAGAAGCGTTGATCACATATCGGAGGTGATGCAACGTTTTGCAACGAAATGCAACGTTTTCTGAATGTTTTTATCGTAATCTTGTGCCGATCGTAACGGTTGGTTATTGCGAGGGTTATGGACGGCGTTGTTCGGGGTGGGGAATGGACGTTGCATCGGCAAAAATCGAACGGGTCGTATGGGAGTTTGGGCGCTTCGTTTGTGCAAATTTCATTCTTAGGTCCTCAGGTTGATCAGGTTGATCAGGTTGATTAGGTTCGCCAAGGGCGCGAGGTGCTTCCGACTTTCCGAGTTTCCGACTTTCCGTCTTTTCGGTGTGCGCGACGAGGGGCGGTTCAATTTGGGTAAAATGGTGGAGCGGGAAACGGAGTGTTTGGAGGGGAAGCAGGCGCGCAATGGGGGTGCTGGCCATGGGAGGAGTGTAACGAGATGGGCGGAGGGAGTCAATAGAAATGTTTGCATTTTGTTAGGTTTTCGGGCGTTGCGGGTTTGGGGTCAGGGCGTTCGGATTGGGGCGATCAGGAGTGGCGGCCGAGGAGGCGGGGTTGGAGGGTGGGGTCGAAGGTGGAGGCGATGGTGAAGGGGTCGGGGGCGGCGGCGATGGGGGTGAGGTGGTGGTGCGGGCTGGCTTGTCTAACAACTAGCTACGTCCCCGTTCCATTCGCCCGGGGGTGCCGTTGGGAGTCGTGACGTTCATTGGCGCGCGGCCCATGGGAGCCGTCAAGGCCGGGTCGTTGCCACACCAGCGGCGGGGCCGTCGCGTATTTGGAGTTTGACGGTGTCATCGGGTTGGAGCCAACCGTCGATGGTGCCGGGGCCATGGTCGATTTCGTATTTGATGGTGAAGTGGGACGCGTCGGCGGGGTCGGGTTGGCCGGCGAACATGTGCCAGTGACCATCGTGAGGCGGGATGATGAGGTCGCTAGCCTGGAAAGACCGTCGAGAGAACGACGAACCCCGCGGTTGCGCAAAATAGTCGAAATAGAGCGCCCCATGACGGAAGACCTTCTCCCCCGGATAGTGGAAGGCCGAAGGGTTCAAACCGTTCGAGCGAAGTACCACTTGCCGTACCGATCCCCGGGGCGACGTACGCGCGTGCATGAACAACACGGCTGCCTCATGGGTGCCGTAATCTCGCACAAGCTTAAAATAGGGTGTTGACGCATAGAAAACGTAGCTATCCGGCCCGCCCGGCGGAAAATCTGGCACACCACTCTTGTTGCGCCACCTGTACGTTCCATCCCCGTCTTCCTTATAGGCCATTGATGCGACTTCGTCGGGATCTTCGGAAAAGACGATCTGATCGAGAGGCGCGGTATAGCCCATGGCTCGGTGGTGCCAATATGCCTGCTCAGATCCGTAGACTTTAACGGCGTAAGCATTTTCAGAACCGTACCAGAACCAAGGCCAGCGATGTGACACAACGACCGACGCGATTCCCAAGAAGAGAGCGGCCGAAGCGCAGGCGCTAATCACGCGGCGACGCATACGAGGACTTCGATACCACGCGGGCGACTCAACAGCATATTCGAGTGACTTTGAGGCCTTTTCGCCCAATGTCCTCCACCTTTCTAGCCGTGATTCGTGCGGCCAACTGGCCCCCGTTCAGGGTTGATTCGTGAGCCAGAGTGCGTCGAACCCAGCGAAGTTAGAGCACTTTTCGTCTTGCTGGCGCGCCAGCGGAAGAAAGATGTTAATGTTGTCGCTCAAAGGAGTCACGGCATGGAAGCCTATCCGCAGAAGATTCGGGAACTGATTTTGGGCGCGTACGATCAAGGGTTAGAGACGGG
>JBBRIN010000221.1:0-6540 GCA_038221115.1 Tepidisphaerales bacterium | reverse complement strand
ACTGCACCGCATTCGGATCGGTCGCAAATTCTGCCACGGCCAAACGGCTGTGAATCGTCCGCGCCTTCAGGTCAAACGCCTCCAGATAAGGCAGCACCTGCCGGACGACGGTGGCCACTGCCTTGATGATGACGCCGCGATCTTTCAGGACGGCGTCTGGACCGCTCAGCGGATACAAGAACCGCGTGAGGTTGCCGGCAATGTAGATGAAGATCACGACGGGAAGATTGACGACGAGCGAAACGCGCGTGCTCAATGCGACACCTACCGCCGCGAGGGCGGATATCTCCAGCCATACCATGATCAAGCTCGGGATCAGCCCCGCCAGGTGCATGGCCCGGTAGCTCCACAACTGCTGCAAATCGCGATCGTCCAGCGAGCGGCTGTTGATGAGGTAATCGGTTGGAACCCGCCACCACGTTCCCATGCACAGCACGCCGCCGAGCAGCGCCACCGCCAGGCCCGCGGCCAATACGATTCCCAGGTATTTGCCGACGAGCACTTCCCAACGCTCCACCGGTTTGCTCATCAGCGTGAGCATGGTCCGGTCCTCGATCTCATCGAAAATGGATTTACTGGTCGCAAAGAGCGTCGCGATGAGCACCAGCAGCAGAATGATGTCCAGCCCCACCGACATGTACATCACGGTGTCTTCGCCCAGCGTGAAAAACGGCAACACGGCGAAGATCACCAGCACGACAGCGCCAAGCCCAACCAGCAGGCTGAAAATCGGTTGCACGATCGCTTCGAAAAAAGTGTGGCGCAGAATGACGAGGGTGCGGTACATGCTTCTGATGAGTACCCCCCGCGTCTACAAGCGTCAAGTAAAGTGCGAGTTGATGATCCTGCGCTTGCCCCAGATTCCATGTCTTAGTGTTTGATGCAGAACCTTGGAAATTCCCCCGTCGCGTCCCCCTTTTGCCTTTCGATCTCGCGGATGTAGCCGTTCATTTTTCGCTGGAGCGAATCGACCAGCTCATCCATCTCCGGGTCCGGCCCCTCCATGACCAACTCGACGCGCCCATCGGGAAGGTTTCGCACGTAGCCCGAAACGTCGAATTGAAGCGCCAGATTTTGAGCCGTGTATCGGAATCCCACTCCCTGAACCCGGCCACTGAAATGACATGTGCAGCGATGAACCGGAAGATGCGGATGCTGCTGGAACTGGGCGACGTTCACAAAACGCAATCTAGCAGGGAATTCATCGACAAATCAACGGGAAACGCCGCTCGCAACAGTCGAAAGTGATGGCCGACCTACCCACGGTTCCAACTGTCCAACTGCCATTGCAGGTGATAGTCCTCATACGCCACCTTGTGCATGAACGCTTGGAACGCCCGATCGATCTCGGGCATGCTCATCCCCAGGTAATGCTCCAACATGGGCTTAACGGCCGTCTTGTTCCACGGCATTCCCACGCGGTTGTGCGAATGAGAGGGGTCGAACACAGTTCCGTCAGCCGTCTCGGCGAGCCACTTTCGAAGCGCCGGCGCATAGCGTCCGCCCTCAGCCTCCCGCAGGAATTTAGCAAACGCCCAGCACTGGGCATAGAACGCCTCGATCTTTTCCCCCTGCTGGTTCACCACCTCGCCGGCATGCATGGAAATGAGCTGCTCGGTTGCCCACAGGTGCTTTTCATCGAGCGATCGCCGCAGGGCCTGGGCGCGAAGCGGGTTCACCGCCGTGTTCCACCGCGGAAGGCCGTCCTTAAACTCCACTCCCTCGAATGTGGTCGCGATGCCTTCCTCGAGGAAGGGGGGCAATCGGCCCTTAAAGTTGCGCGCGAGGAACTGATGCCATCCTTCATGGGCGGCCACGGAAGCGGTCCCATGCACGCCGATGTAATAGGCCACATATCGGTCGCCCACCGCATACCCGCCGCGGCGGATCTGGAGGTAAATCCCCGAATCCTTGCCGGTCGTCGCTTTCGTGTACTCGTTCCACTCGGGGCGTTCAAAAAAGATATAGCAGTCCATCGGTCGCGGCGACACCGGCACATCCGGGGCCAATTCCCGATACTGCGCAAACGCCCCTTCCATCACCTGTGGAAGCATGGCGCGCACCTCTTCCATCTTGACGGTGGTGTAGATCGCGTAGTGGGGCGTATCCAGCCGCCAACCCGGCTTGTCCCGGTAGGCCCAGGGCTCCGCGACGGCCATCGTCATCGCTTTGGGACCGCCCCAGGTTCCCAGCGGTTGCGATGACTGCGATCCGCATCCGCCAAGGGCGATCGGCACGAGAACCGCGAAAATTCCGCTCCAACACCAGCTCGTCCGATCCGCTTTCGGCGACGGCCGTTCGTCCGTTTGAATTTCCATCCGCTTGCTCATAGTGTGCATCGTTCGCCTCGTCGACCATCAAACCTTAAGGCCCGCCATGCCCTCGCTGCGTTTCGACGTCATCAGTATCGGCACCCTCAGCCGGAACATGCTGTGGAATGAGCCGCAAGCCGTCCGCACGCCTCACGCGACAACGACGCTCATTCGAACCCAAGGCCGGGGCGGCAAGGGCGGGCAAAACATTCTTATCGACCCCGGCCTGCCGGGCGCGATTCTAGGCGCCCGCCTATTCGAGCGGACCGGCCTCCGACCCGAGCAGATCGATACCGTTTTCCTGACCAACTTCCGGCCGGCCCACCGCGCGGGGCTGGCGCTGTTCTCGGACGCCAAGGTTTATCTCAACGAGCGCGAGCAGCAGGTTGTCCGTGAGCGACTCGACACGCTCCGCCGGGAGCTGCCCGAGGAAGACGAAGACTACGCCCGACTGTCCCACGAGATCGAGCTGCTCGACTCCACCCTACCCGCGCCCGATCAGCTCGCGCCGGGCGTCGACCTCTTCCCGCTCTTCGGTTACACGCCGGGCGGTTCGGGCCTGCTCCTTTCGCTACCGACGGTCACCACCCTCATCGCCGGCGACGCCGTTCCGACGCAGGACCATTTCCTTGCCGGCCAAATCCTTCCCGAGCCCTACAACCTGTCCGCCGCGAAGGAGGCCCTCCAGGAGGTATACGAAATCGCGGACGTCATTGTGCCCGGTCATGATAATTTGTTTCTCAGCCCGAGGGCGGCGGGGTTGTGAGGGTTCGGGGTACGGGGTTCGGGGTTCAGTAATGGCTTCTTAACTGAACCCTGAACCCTACTTCCCCTCCACCGCCTTCACGATTGCCTCCTGCAGCGGTTTGATCATCGAATTACTTTGGTGCGGGATGCCGTTCATCAGAATGGAGAATGCGTACCACTGATCGTCGCGTCCTTTGAGGTACCCGCTGAGGGAGCTGACGCCTTCGACGAAGCCGCTCTTGCCGAAGACGCGGCCTCGAAGATCGGTGTTCGGGAACCGGCGTTCAAGGGTTCCGTCCGTACCGGCAATCGACAGGCTGGTGAAGAAGGTCTGCTTGTTCGGGCCGAAGAAATTGTACGTCAACACCTGGACGATCGCATTGGGCGAGACGCGATTCTGCTTCGACATTCCCGATCCGTCATCCAACTTGAACTCGTCATCGCTGACGCCCAGTTTGCGGAGGAACGTGCCCACGGCGACAGTCCCGTTCTGCCACGAGCCGCTCTCCCCGGAGGATGCAAAACCCAGCCGCTTGCACAGGCACTCGGCGTACAAGTTGACGCTGTCCTTGTTCGCGCGCGCCAGCACCTGCGCCAGCGGCGTTTCGTGGACGGCCAGCAGCTGCCACGCTGGGGCCGTCGACGCCTGGGTGGTGACGGCGGATCGGGTCGCGGCGTTCACCAGCGACGCCCGCACCGTCCGATCACGATCGATTTTTCCAGTCACGCGAATCCCAGCGGCCTTCAACTGCTCGGCGAGCACCGTCACCGCGTACATCGCCGGGTCGTGAACCGTCACAGTCACCGATACGCCGCTGCTCTGCGGGCATGTGCCGGAGAGGTCGACCAGGTTTGAGGTCGTCTTGCGCGTCAGGCGGACCGCGTTATCGCCGCCGCTGATGCATGTGTTGCGGACGGTCAGGTATTCCGTGGGGGGCGAGGTGCGGTAATTGACGATGTTTCCGTCGCCCGTGGTCGCCAGGAAGAAGTCCAGGCAGTTGGCATTGAGGTTTACCCCGCCCGTTTCTGCGCAATACCGCAACTGCATCTGGTCCGCAGGCCAGCGCGGGTGGATGCCGTTCTGCTCGAAAACGCTGTCGTCCACCAGCACGTTTTCTACGTGGCTCAACCCCCTGCGCGCCAGCGCTTCCGCCCAGTTTTTGAAGACCGTCGTTGGCTCCCAGCCCACTTTTTTGAGGAGCTCCGCATCGCCCAGGGTCGGATCGCCATCGCCGACGAGCACTAGGTCGTCGCCGCGCTGGATGAGGAGCGTGCGAAATCGGAAGTCGGCTCCTAGCGCGTCCAAAGCCGCCGAGGTCGTGATGATCTTCAGGTTGCTCGCCGGGATGAATGTCGATTTAGCGTGGTACTCGTATACGAGTGGCGACATGGCAGCGGAGTCGCCGAGGCGAATCACCTGCACGCCGATCTGCGCCCGCGACAGAAGCTTGTCCGCCAGCACCGCCTGAACCTGAGCGTCGAGGTCCGCTCCCCGCGAGGTCAACGCGGCAGCCCCCAACGTGATCAACAGAGCAAGCAGACGTCTCATCCGTGAAACTCCCGAAAACAGCTTCCGTGCAGAAACAGACGGGCAAGGTATCGAAATCCGGACGCCGAACAAGCCCCTATTTCTTCAACTCGCGTCCAACGGACTTTTCCACGGACTTCACCTTTGCCTCGAGCCGGCCGCTCTGGCCTTTCCGCCAGTCCATTTTGATCGTGCAGGCGATTCGGTGGCAGTCCTTCGCCAGATCCTCGTAGCAGCGTTCGACGACGGCCATCACATCGGCCCATTCCCCTTCGATGCACGTCCCTAGCGGGCCCAGTTTATAGGGCAGGCCGCTGCGATCGATGATGTCCAGAGCGCGGGCCACATAAGGGCCGACGCTTTCGCCCTTGTCCATCGGCCAAATGCTGATTTCGGCTAGCAACATCGCCTGCGTCCTTCTGTAACTGCGGCTACGGTTTTCCGGCGACAATCCCGGCCGGCGACGCTACATTGTAGAGGGAGATGAGGCGATGAGATATCTACTGCTGGTGGCGTGGTTGTTGATCATGAGTGCGATGGGAGCTGGAGCGGAGCCACCGACGACTCAACCGTTGACCAAGGTGGTGGTCCGTTCGGCCTCGGCTTTAGATGAGGACGTCGGGCCGGTGAGCGTTCCCAATGGCGGGCGGCTCGGCGCCGCCGCCGATCTGTCGGACGCGGGCCGATCTTCCCAAACCCTCCATTACGCCAACCCCGATCAATTCGCGCTTCCATTCAGTTTGGGCTACGGTTGCTGCTTCGGCTATGGCGCGGCATGGAGTTACTCCTACGGCGGGCGTTAACTCACGATTTGACGGTTCGGCCGGCCGCGCGGATCATATCGCCCCATGACTCGCGACCAACTTATCAAACGAATCTCCGACGTGGCCCTTCTTCGCGGCGAATTTACGCTGCGCAGCGGCCGCAAGAGCAACTATTACCTCGACAAGTACCGCTTCGAAACCCAGCCTGACGTGCTGACGGAGCTGGGGAAACTATTTGCCCAGAAGGTGACGCCTGATGTGCAGCGTGTGGCCGGGCCGGAGCTTGGGGCGGTGGCGCTCGCGGCGGCGACGTCGATGGCATGCGGAAGGCCATTTATCATCGTCCGCAATCAGAAGAAAGGGTACGGCGGCGACAAACTGATTGAAGGCATCGTCAATGCCGGGGAGCGCGTGCTGATCGTGGAGGATATTTTGACAACCGGCGGCCAGGTGTTGGAGGCGGCGAAGGTGCTTCAGGGGATGGGCATCGAAGTCGCGGGGATCTGCGGGGTGATCGACCGACTCGAAGGGGCGCGGCAAAACGTCGAGAGCGCCGGGTTCCGGTTCGATGCGCTGTTTACAACCAAGGATCTGGGGATCGAGCCGGGGCAATAGGTGCGACACCGCGCAAAAAAAGCCGGTCTCGCCCTCGTGAGACCGGCTCGAGTCCAAGCAGAACTTGGCCTACCCCTGTCTTACGGAGGGACATCTCGGGCGGTTCATAAATTATTCTGATTTCTTAGGCGATAGGCGATTCGCGATGACGGCGGCAAGGCTGGTTGTTGGAGGCGGCACCGCGCCGGGGCGGGTCGTTGGGGGAGTGAAGGCCAAGGGCATGCCGTCGGGCGCCATCTGGGAAAACGTGCCGGGTTGCGGCGGCAGGGGGGAGGGGGCGATGCGAATCACCTGGGTGTTGGGGCTTTCCACCATTAGGCGCGACACGTCGCCGCGCAGGACGACGGTTTTGACCGATGGGTGGATGACGATCGTCGTATTCAAAAAGTCGTTGTCGAAGAGTTCAAGGCGGTCGATATTGAAAAACTCGGTGGTGGGGGGGGTCGCGCGCCAGGGGTTGTTGGCGTAAACCTTCTTGAGGAACGCATCGCTGGTTTTGAACGAGCAATGGGTGAAGGTGACGGTGCCGAACCGGCCATCGCGGAGAGAGACGAGCTGGTTTTCGCAATCGTAA
>JBBRIN010000220.1:0-6560 GCA_038221115.1 Tepidisphaerales bacterium | reverse complement strand
ATACCCCTGAAAATGGTGCCCCGCCGCGCGGTATACCAGATGATGGCTGAACCTCGCCCCAAACTCCGCCGTCATCGCCGACGCCCGGTGCCACGTCCGCATCCCAAACAGCAAGAGGCTCCCCGCCGACGCGACAATCGGCCTCTCCATCCTGTAAATCTGCGGGTCCTTCTTCCGCGTCCGAAACGGCGGCCACAGCGGCACGTCCTCCGTCTTCTGCTTCGAAACAACACATGTAGGCCCCATCTCCGCCGTGACGTCGCTGTAGTAAAGGATCGCATTCACCTGCCGATAAGACCCATCATCGCGCGGCACAACGAGCGAATTCCCCTGGTAGTCCAGGTGCATCCCCTGCTCAAAATCCCCAGTGCCCGCGTACTTCGCCCAAATCGCGGCCTGCGAAAGCAGAACCTCCCGCACGCCAAGCACCCGCTCGACGAAGGCGATGATCTCCGGATGCGTTGAAACATCGTTCAGCGCATCTCCCGCGAATGGGAACTCAACTTGCAGGTGTTCCGGGTCCTCAAGCGCGCCCGCATAGCGCTCGGGCGTCGCCGAAAGCTCTTCGGCGGTGGGGTAGTATCGAAGTAGATTCTCGCGCGCGGCCGCGAGATCATCCCCCGTCAGAAACTCCGACACCACGACGTGCCCATGCGTTAAATAATACTCGACGTCCGGGTCACGAATTACCATGTCGACCAAGGCTAGTTTCTAACGCCCCATTCGGCAACGAACGGCTGCTGCCGATCGCGGTAGCGTTAGAAAGCTATCCTCGGCGCTGACGCCGAACCTTCGTTGGATTGGTCGAGATCACCGCCGCCGATTCACGGCCCCGCCGAATCCATCCCAGGATTTCGAACGGCGTTATAGGCCTGCTTCACGCTTACCGTGGCCGCATGTCCGTCGCAAAAGAGAGCATTTACGCAGGACCGGTTGAATTGTTCGGTATGCGAGATACCCTTCGAACCGTGCCGTGGGTCCACTTGGAAATCCGGCGTCGTCGGCGCACTCGGCCCCGTGAACCATGTGTTTTTCGAAGACAGCCCCGCGGGTGGCAAGCTAACGAGCACATGAAAAACCGAGTCTACCAAGATGATCCGATCTGACGCCTTCGTGAAAGCCGACGATACCCGCGGGTATTCGCCAATAGTTGCACTGGCCGGACAGTTTGCAATGCGCGCTCCATTCACCGTTGATCCCGCGACCGTACCATCAAAAGATGTGGCCGTGTAAGGGTTGTATGCGTAACCTACACGAACGGAGTCGGTAAAACTTGAATCAAAGTCGCTTGCCTTCACCCACTCCGGGCAACCCCACATAATCGTCTTCCGATCCTTCGCGATGTCCGTCGCACTCGTGATGTCCTGACGGCTCCCGCCAACGAATGGATACAGCTGATCCGGCCATCGACGCTCGACGGTGATCGGTATGTGGTTTCCAGGAACATGGACCGCCACCGGCCATACCTGCTTGAACGTGTTTCCGTATAGCTGAAAGCCTTGCCCCATCGAACGGAGGTTCGCCAGGCACTTCACGGTGTTCGCAGAGCGCCGCGCCGACGAAAGCGCTGGCAGCAGAATCGAGATGAGCAACGCAATGATCCCAATAACCACCAGAAGCTCGACAAGCGTAAAGCCTCGGCGTTCCCTAGCGCGCTGAATTGTTGTAGCTGACATAATTGACTCCCGGTACTTGGAGGTTTCGCGTCAGGCAAGGATGAGGGCCGATTCTGACTGCCATGTCCCTGCGTCGCGGCTGGATCCAGACCCTATCCCTCCCATTGTTACCAGTATTATTATCAAAGGCAATAAAAATTTTGGCAACATGATCGAAATTCAGTGTATCCCATGGCAGTGGCGTTGCCCTCGCCCGGTGCTACCAGACGTTTAAGCCAGGTCGCCATCACTTACCCACCGGCCCCAACAAGGCCTCTGCCACCGCCGTCCCCACCACCCGCCGCAACGCAATCACCTTTCCCTTCCCTTCCGGATGCACCGAGTTGGTCAGCAAAATAACAAAGCATCGATTTTTCGGGTCGATCCACACGCTCGTCCCGGTAAACCCCGTGTGCCCAAACGTGGCGCCCTTTTCAAACCGTTCCCCGCGGGGCGATGAGTACGCCGTGTCCACATCAAACCCATACGTCCGCCCGTTCGTACCGTCCGGTAGGTAGTGCGGCGTCGTCCACGTCTCGACCGCCTCCTGCGACATCACGCGCGTCCCCTCCAACTCCCCCCGATTCAGGATCATCCGGCACCATCGCGATAAATCCGCCGTCGTCGAAAAAAGTCCCGCATGCCCCGCCACCCCGCCCAGTGCATAGGCCCGTGGATCGTGTACCTCCCCGACCATCCAATGCCCCGCGCGCTGCTCCGTCGGAGCCATCCGCGACCGCAGCGCTTCCGGCGGGTTGTACATCGTGTCGCGCATCCCCAGCGGCTCGAAAATCCGCTCCTTCGCGAATTCATCCAGCGGCCTCCCCGCCACCTTCTTCACCACTTCGCCCAACGTCATGAACCCCACATCGCTGTACACAAAGTGCGTCCCCGGCGCGAACTTCGGCGTCGACCTCATGATTGCCGCGATCCCCGCAGCGCCCCCGTCCTTAAAATCCTCAATCGGATTGTCCGGAATCAACCCCCCTTGATGCAGCAGCAGCTGCTCGATGGTGATCGCCTCCTTCCCGTGGTTGGCAAATGCCGGCAGGTACGTCCCAACCCGCGCGGAGAGCGACAACTTCCCCTCATCCAGCAAAATCATCGCCGACGTTGATGTCCCCACCGGCTTGGACAGCGACGCCAAATCAAAGATCGTGTCCACCGTCATCGGCTGCGTCGTCGGCTTCACCGACCGATGTCCAAACGCCTTCTGATAAATAATCCCTTGGTCCGTGCCGACGCACAGTACCGCCCCCGGCATCTGCCCCTGGGCCACCGCCGCGTCGATCAGCGCATCCGCCTCCGCAAGCTTCGCCAAATCCGGCTTTAGCGCCGCGCCCTCCCCCCAGGCAACGGGCGACAAGCACATTACGAAGCCGATCGCGATGCCGATGCGGTAGATCGATGCCGCGCGATAAGTCGACTTTGTCATGGGGGCGACATCATACAACGTCTGTCGCGGACTGAACGAAAATCCCACTTTTCCGAATCAGAATAGAGTCAGGGTGGACTCTGCCGAAGATTGGGCTAGGATGGTGGATTAAAACGGCTGTTTGAACATCGCGCCGTCGGAGTATCAGGGGATTAAACACGTGCCGGAATCCTTTATGCAGCGTAGGACGATTCAGGGTGGCTCGAAGCGCGCCGTTCGAGTGGGGATGGTCCTCATCGCGCTGGGCGCATGGCTAACCGCCGCCGGTTGCAATCGCCGCGGCGATGCCGCGCAGGCCACCGGTGGTATGCAGATGCCCCCCGCGCTGGTCACCAGCGCCGCGGTCGAAACCCGCGATGTCCCCTTCTATCTCGATCAGATCGGCCGCTGCGCCGCTCGCGAGATGGTCGCCGTGCAGTCGCAAGTTTCCGGACAGATCACCGAGATCCACGTCAAGGATGGCCAGGACGTCAAGAAGGGCGACCTGCTCTTCACCATCGACCCGCGCCCCTTCCAGGCCGCGCTCGCCCAGGCCCAAGCCGCCAAGGCTCAAAACCAGGCGACTCTCGAGTTGGCCCAGCTCAACTTCGATCGCATCAAAGACCTCCCGCGCAGCGTAGAGCCCCAGGAAGATAACGACCTCAAAAAGAACGCCATCACCGTCTCCCAAGCGCAGATCCAGGCCAACGAAGCCGCCATCCAGATCGCTACGATCAACCTCAATTACTGCACCATCCGCTCCCCCATCGACGGCCTCGCCGGTCAGCGCCTCGTCGACACCGGCAACATCGTCAACAGCCAGATGAACACCGTCGACCTGCTGACCATCCAGCGGCTCGATCCCATCTACGCCGATTTCACCGTCACCGAAAATGATCTCCCCTCCGTCCGCGAGCACATGGCCACCGGCACCCTCAAAACCCAGGTGCGCCTCCCCTCCGACAAAGATCCCCGCGAGGGCGAGCTCTCCTTCCTCGACAACGCCGTCCAGGAAGGCACCGGCACCGTCAAGCTCCGCGCCACCCTGCCCAACAAAGACCGCCACTTCTGGCCCGGCCAGTTCGTCTTCGTCCGCCTCGTCCTCGATGTGAAGAAGGACGCGCTGCTTGTCCCCGCCACCGCCATTCAAATCGGCCAGCAGGGCACCTTTGTCTACGTCATCAAGCCCGACCACACCGCCGAGCTGCGGCCCGTTGTCACCGGCCAGCGTCAGGGCGAATTGATGGTCATCCAAAAAGGAATCGACGCCGGCGAGCGCGTCATCGCCACCGGCCAGATGTTGGTCCGCCCCGGCGGCCCCGTCATGGAAAAGCCGACAGCCCCCATGACAGGCGCACCCGGGCCGGGGCCTACTACCCAACCCGCGCCCACCACGCAGCCTCAGCCGGCGACGACCAGGGAGGCCGCGTAATCCATGAACCTCTCCGAACCCTTCATTCGACGCCCGGTCATGACCGCGCTGCTCACGGTCAGCGCCATCCTCTTCGGCGTCCTCGCCTACAAAAACCTCCCCGTCAACGATCTCCCCGCCGTCGACTACCCGGTGATCCAAGTCTCAGTCAGCTACCCCGGCGCCAGCCCACAGACGATGGCGAGCAACGTCGCCACGCCCCTCGAGCGCCAGTTCATGCAGATCAGCGGCCTCGAAGTCGTCACCAGCTCCAGCGGCCAGGGCCACACCAGCTTCATCCTTCAGTTCGCCCTCGATAAAGGCATCGACTCCGCCGCCACCGACGTGCAGACCGCCATCACGCAGGCCTCCGGCAAGCTCCCGCTCGATCTGCCCTCTCCGCCCACCTTCTCCAAGACCAACCCCAACGACCAGCCGATCATGTACATCGGCCTCACCAGCGACTCGGTCACCGCCGGCCAGCTCTACGACTTCGGCAGCACCCAGGTCTCCCAGCGCATCAGCATCCTCGCCGGCGTCAGCCGCGTCGACGTCTACGGCACCAAGACCGCCGTGCGCATCAAGGCCGATCCCTCCGCCATGGCCGCGCGCAACCTCTCCATCGACGATCTCTCCGCAGCCGTCCGCAACGGAACCAGCTACACCGGCGCCGGCCAGATCGACGGCGCAGACCGCACCTATCTCCTCCAGCCCAAGGGCCAGCTCGATTCGGCCGACCAATACAACAACCTCATCGTTTCCACCAGCGGCGGAGGGGCGGCGCCAAAAGCCGGCGCCAACGACGCCATGTTCATGGCCGCCGGCTCGCTGAAGCAAACTCCCGGCGCCGCTCGCCAACCCGTCTACCTCCGCGATGTCGCCACCGCCAAACAATCCGTCGAGGATGACCGCGTCGACATGCGCTTCTGGGTCCGCGGCAAAGAAGTCCCCAAGGCCACCGTCGTCGTCGCCGTCTACCGCCAGGCTGGCGCCAACGCCGTCGAAGTTGCCCAGGCCGTCCGCGATCTCGTCCCCGTCGTCAAGGCCACCATCCCACCCTCCATCGACATCGTCCCCATCTACGACCGCTCCGCCGGCATCGTCAACAGCGCCAACGACGTCAAGGCAACCCTCTACATCGCCTTCGCCCTCGTCGTCTTCGTCATCTTCATCTTCCTCGGCCGCGCCGCCGACACACTCATCCCCGCCGTCGCCCTCCCGCTGTCGCTTCTGCTGACGTTCATCGTCATGCATGCCCTCGGCTACAGCCTCGACAACCTCTCCCTCATGGCCCTCACCCTGGCCATCGGCTTCCTCGTCGACGACGCCATCGTCTTCCTCGAAAACACCGTCCGCCGCATGGAGCATCTCGGCGAAGGCCCCCTCGAAGCCTCCATCAACAGTGCCAAAGAAATCAGCTTCACCATCCTCTCCATGACGGTCTCTCTCGCCGCCGTCTTCATCCCGCTGCTGTTCATGCCCGGCCTCGTCGGCCGCATCTTCCGCGAGTTCTCCATCACCATCGTCGTCTCCATCTTCGCCTCCGGCATCGTCTCCCTCACGCTCACGCCCCTCATGTGCGCCCGCCTGCTCAAGGCCCGTGGCAAAGACACCAAGAAGACCTGGATCGAGCGCGTCATCGGCGGCGTCGAGCGCCGCGTCCTCGCGATCTACGGCGCATCCCTCACCTTCTTCCTCCGCCACCGCTGGGTCAGCGCCGTCACCTGGGTCGCCTGCCTCGCCGGGACCGTCTACCTCTTCCGCCTGGTCCCCAAGGCCTTCCTCCCCGTCGGCGACAGCTCCTTCAGCTTCGGCGTGATGATTGCCCAGGAGGGCAGCTCGCCCAATCACATGCACGAGCTGCAAACCACCGCCGACGCCGCCATGCACGCCAACCCCAACGTCGACATGACCTTCTCCATGACCGGCAACAGCCAGTTCGTCTCCGGCAACATGGGCTTCCTTCTCGCCTTCCTCAAGAAGCCGCACGATCGCGTCGCCACGCCCATCATGACCCCGCAGGGCCCCGTCATGGGAAAGGACGGCAAACCCATCACCCAGGTGCCCGACATCGCCGCCG
>JBBRIN010000219.1:0-6565 GCA_038221115.1 Tepidisphaerales bacterium | reverse complement strand
CAAGGAGGGGGTGCCGCACTACGACCTGAAGAGCGAAACGGGGACGGTGATGAAGGTGTCGGCGGACCGGAAGCATCGGGAGGTGATCGCGACCGGGATTCGGATCTCGGTGGGGATGGCGTTTAATCGGAATGGGGATTTATTTGCGACGGACCAGGAGGGGGCAACGTGGGTGCCGAACGGGAACCCGCTGGATAAGTTGGAGCATATCATTCCGGGTCGGCATTATGGGTTTCCGCCGAAGAGTTTGAACCCGGAGCTTTTGAAGAGCATCGTGGACGAGCCACCGGTGGTGACGTTTGGGCCGCAGCACCAGTCGAGCTGCGGAATGAGGTTTAACGAGCGGACGGGGACGCAGCCGAGCTTTGGACCGAGCTTCTGGGAGGGGGATGCGCTGGTGGTGGGCGAGTCGCGGGGGAAATTGTGGCGGTGTCCGCTGGTGAAGACGACGGCGGGGTATGTGGGCAAGCCGGTGCTGATCGGGTGCATGGACATGCTGGCGACGGATCTGGCGATCTCGCCGAAGGGGGAAGTGGTGGTGTGTTGTCATAGCGGGAATCCGGATTGGGGGACGGGGCCGAAGGGGATTGGGCGGGTGTTTAAGATTGCGTACACGGGGAAGGACCAGCCGCAGCCGGTGGTGGCGTGGCCGGCGAGCCGGACGGAAATTCGGGTGGCGTTTGACGCGCCGCTGGATCCGTTCGTGTTGACGACGACGAAGGTGGTGATGGGCGGGCGATACGTGCGGGCGGCGGATCGGCTGGAGGTGATGAAGCCGGGGTATGTGGCGGTGAAGCAGCAGGAGGCGACGCCGACGGCTTCGATCAGAGTGACGGGGCAGGAGCTGGCGGAGGGCGGGCGAACGCTGGTGCTGCATACCGAGCCGTTGCCGTGGCGGTGCAATTATTCGGTGGCGGTTGCCGGCGTGAAGGCGTTGGGGGAGGCGGGGGTGGGGGTGACGGTGGATGTGGATGTGACACTGAACGGCGCGCTGGCGGAGGTGGCGGGATCGAAAATGCGCGGTTGGCTGCCGCATTTGAGTTCATCGGTCAATCGGCATTGGACGATGGCATCGCCGTCGTTTGACGGGCTGACGAAGCGGGTGACGACCGATGTGAGTCTGGGGACGATGGTGCTGCGTACGTTTGTGGATCTGCCGGGGCGGGATCGGACGATCACGCTGCGGTCGAGCGTGCCATTTGCGGTTGCGGGAGCGGGAGCGCGCGAAGAGGCAACCGCGGACGGGGAGCAGCACGAATTCGTGTTGCGGCGAGAGGCGAAGGGGGCGGAGCTGATCCCGCTGGATGTCGAATTCAAGCTTACCGGGAAGGGGTATTCGTTCGATGCATCCTATCACACGGATGAGGATGCATTTGAGCGGCCGATTCCGGCGGAGCGGATGATCCTGCCTTGGGCGAAGGATCTGCCGGCCGCGCCGGATGCGCCCGTGGAACACCGGAAGGTTGGGGATTGGGCGAAGGGGAGGGCGCTGTTTTATGGGGAGGCGCAGTGCGCGGTGTGTCATACGGTGCGCGGGGAAGGAGGGCAGGCGGGGGCGATCGGCCCGGATCTGACGAACCTGACGTTCAAGGAGCCGGAGGGGGTTCTCAATGACATCATCTCGCCCAGCGCCATGATCAATCCGGATTACATCAGCTATGTCGTGAAGCGGAAGAAGGGGGAGACGCTGACGGGGCTGGTGGCGGCCGAAGGGGCGGAGCAGTTCAAGGTGACCGAGGGGGCGGGGAAATTCACGGTGATTCGGCGGGATGAGGTCGAGTCGTTGACGCCGAGCGCGACATCGTTAATGCCCGAGGGGATGAAGGAGCTGGGGGCCCAGAAGCTGAACGACATCGTCGAGTTTTTGACGGGGGAGAAGCCGAAGGAGGAGAAGCCGGGGAAGAAGTAGGCTCCGGAAGCGCAAAGTGCTGAGTGCTCAGTGCTGAGTGCTGAGTTGAACCCTTCTCAGCACTCAGCACGCAGAACTCAGCACGATTCAAGGAGGCGGTCCCACCGGGAAGCCGCCGGGCGCGTGCCGATGCCGGCGACGGCGCCAGTTATATGCGCTGATCAGCGGGGCGATGGAGAAAATGGCGGCCGGAATCGAATAGTTGACCATCACCCACTGAAACCAATGGGAGCCTGCAACAACCTCAAACTTCCCTGTTCTGATTTGGCGCCAGTCGTGCCGTATGACCGTCGACCTGTCCCAAGACAACGAGGCGGACGTAAAGCCTTGATGAATGTTCGAGTGGACCCCGTGGTATCGAGTGACCGCTACCCATCCAAGATTTGATTCGGCCTCCCATATCTCGCCAGTGTCTTTGTAATACCATAGGTCATCTCGCCACCCGCTCCTTACCCACATCCCCATCGTCGCGATGAACAGCAGCAGCGACAGCACGGTCAGCGCACTGCGGATGGGATGCCGGACGCGAGGCATGCTGTCATGATAACAACAGTTGCCAGTTGCCAGTGAAAACGCATGGCTCGTCTTCACTGGCAACTAACAACTATCAACTGGCAACTGGCAACTTCTTACACAGCCATCGCCGCGTTTTCACCTTGTCATCTGGTGTTACGCTGCGATCTTCGGCCTCGTCTCCACCACCGACGTGATCATCGTCGCGCCGCTGGTGTCCACGCCCAGGAAGACGTTGAACGTATTCCAAGGCCCGACGGCCGTCGAGCGCACCGCCTGAATCTTGTACATCACCAGCGGCGAACCCGCGGGCACCATCGAATCGGTGAACTCGCGCATGCCCGAGCCGCCGATGAACGTGAACTCACCGCTCGCCCCGATGCGTCGGAAGACGTTGTAGACCGTCCCGCGCCCGCCCGTCGGGTTGACGCACTTCCACGTCAGACCCAGCACGCCCGTCGCGTCGAGCGTGACCTGGAGATCCGTCGGCTGGCCCGGAGGCGGAACCGGCGTCGGCGTCGCCGGTGCCGGGATATTGGCCAGCGGATACACACCATCGCCGGCCGAGCGCGCCTTGGTGCGCACCTGCTCGACGATCGCCATGCCCGCGTTAGACAGGGCATTCATTGCGTTGACCAGCGTGTCCGTGGCCGCCTTCGCGGCATTCTGCGCCGTCTCCTGCGCCGCCAGCGCCGTGGTCGCCGTGGTCGCTTTCGCCGCGACATCGGTCACGGCCGTGGTGGTGGTGCCGATCGCCGTCGCATTGGTTGTCCAGATCGCGTTGCGGCTCTGGAACCACGCGATGCGCGCCGCGTGATTTTCGGGAAGCAGCCCCATAAAGACTCCTCGGCTTGTGGTTGTGACTCCCTCCCGGTCAAGCCGCACGATCACGCCGATCGCCCGCACTGCCGTTTCGTTGTCACACAGCCATCACTTCGGCGATTCGGTGGTGGACCTTAACGACTGTGCCGATTGCGCAGATAAAAAAGTCGCGTCCGAATAAATCGGAGCATCGCGCGCGGCGCGACCGATATGTAAATTTTCATTTTCAGCCCTGAAAACGCGCTTCCCGCCCGCACGGCACGTCTCGATAAGGAATTGGATGTTCCATCCTGTCGACGGGATGGAGCATCCGGTGCGCCGGATGGAGCATCCGGTGCGCCCGATGGAGCGCCCGGTGCGCTGGATGAAGCATCCGGTGCGCGGGATGAAACATGCAGCGCACAGGATGAAGCATGCGGTGCGCCCGGTTGGCCATCCGGTGCCCCCGCTGCAGCGCCCCGTGCGCCGGGCGCATCGTCCGGTGCGCGGGAACAAATCAGATGTACTTATCCCCTTTCCGGATTCCCCTTTCCGGATTCGCCGCCTGTGGCGGAAACAACGAAGATCATTCTTGAGGCACGAAGATCATCGCCAGTACCCATGCGACGACGCCGAGCAAAATGATCCACGGCAGCCAATTGAATTTCGGGTCAGGAAGTTTCGCTTCGTAGTCGATCGTTGATTCGCCTCTGCTCACGACGCCATTGAATATACGGTGGGCGGCATGGTCTTGGAATGCCAAGTTCTCCCGCTCGCGTGGACATGGTATTCGTTCCTCGGTTCGACTTCACCTTAAAACGAGCGGCAGTGATTCTCAGTCGATCAGAGGCGGACAGGAGGGGACGTTCGTTCCGCATTCCGGGCAGGCACCGCTGACGTTTCCAGTGAGGGAGTAGCCGCAGAAAAGGCAGAGGCAGAAACTGTTGCGATGCTCCTTTCGACGATCATACCGCACGCTCCATGCGCACGGACCAGCAAACACAGCGACCCCTGTAACCATGAACAGGGCGGCGCGACCGCCGTAGCTGGACAGGGCACCCCAGGCCACTACCGCGCCCAGCGCTACAACAACGCAGAGCACCAGCCAAATGACCATCAGGGTGTTCAGGAAGTAACGTAGCATCCTGTCGGCTTTGATCAGCGGCGTAAGGTCCGCTGGTACTCCTGCGGACCATTTCTCGACCCGACCGAACCGTTTCGCTACTTATACCACATCATGCCGAACGATCGCCGCGCGCACGCCGCCAGGTCACGCGCGAAATTCGGCATGCGGCGGAGCGGAGGCGGGAACGGCTGGCTGCACCATGCCGCACTCCGGGCAGCGGTCGGGTGTGGCGCGCAGGTCGTAGCCGCAGCGGGGGCACAGGCCGTGCGAGGCGCGGCGCCTGCGCCTTCGCCAACTCCACCCTGCGATGAGCGGCGGGACAGCGGTGACCGCAGCGATGAACCAAAGCGGCACCCTGACAAAGCGCATGCCGGCGTCCGCGGGAAAGGATATGCCGTTCGGCGCGGTGACGGTGACGTAGATTATGCCCTCGCCGGAGTCCGTGAGCTCAAAATTCCCGCAACGGTGCTGGGAGGCGATTGGCCACCGCCGGGAAGGACCGGACCGGGGTTCAGCATCCCATTCCATCTCCCATTCCCTGTGCGGAAGCGCCATCCACCCGGCCGTTATATACGCACCCTTTCCTTGAAAATCTTCCCCGGTTGCACGCATTGACCAGTGAGCGAATGCCACGGTGCCTGTTCTGCATTCGACCCACCAGCCGGAAATGCCTGGACGTCCATCCACTACGTTGCGGAGCGTCAGCACCAGCCGCGGGGTATGCCAGTAGCTCCTCGCCCACAGCGCCACAGTCGCCGCAAACATGAGCATCGACAGCATGGTGACGGTCTTGAGGATGAAGCGGGCGAGGCGGCGCACGCCTTCAGTCTACCCGAACAATCACATGTCCCACCGTGAAACAACGGGTTGAATCAGCGCCCGCCGCGGGGGGCGGGGGGGGCAGGAGGGGTGGAAAAGGGCTGTGCTTTGGAGGAGGAGGTTGCCTTGGCTGAGGCGGCGGTGGTGTTGCCGCTGGACGGGAGAGGTGCCGGGGGGATCTTCGCTCCGCTGGCGACGGTTTTGTGGTGATGGCGGGTGGCTTTGGACGCGGTGTTCGTGCCGCCATCGCCGACGTTGGTGGTGGTGTCTTCGAGGATGGGGACGGCGGGGATGAAGATGATGGGGCCGCCGATGAGGGAGTCGGAGTTGAGGGTGACGTCGAGGGTCTTGGTTTTGACGAAGTTGCCGGTGGAGTCGATGTAGAAGATGCTTTGCTTCTTGCCGTCGAGGAAGGCGTTGATCTTGAGCTCGACGGGCGGGCCGGAGATGAGCAGGGCGCCCAGGCCATAAACGGCGGCGGCGGGGGGATTGGTCCAGAAGGCGATTTCGGTGCCGCCGTTGGGGCCGCCGCGGTGGTCGAAGGCGATGTGGCCGCCGCTCTTGGAGTTGTTCAGGCCGTAGCCGGGGTAGAGGAACTCACCGGGCTGGAAGCCCTTGGGGTCGAAGAGCGCGGTGAGGGGATCGCGGATGTCGGCGAAGACTTCGAGGTTGACATCGGAGTTGCCGAACCAGCGGGCGACGAAGTTGAGCTTGCCGGGGAGGCTGGAGGCAAGCTGGCGGTCGTCCTTGATGGGGGAGCCGCCGCGGATGACGAGGATGTTGGCGAGGGCATCGAAGGAGACGACGCCGCCGCGGGAGACTTCGGAGGCGATGAGGGCGTTGTCGGCGGCGGTGCGCGCGGCGGCAAACTTGGGATCGGTGACGGAGTTGGTGAGGGCGGTGTCGGCGGCGGAGTTATTGTTGCCGGTGACGACCTGGAGGCCGCCGTTTTTGCTGCCGAGCGAGGTTTTGCGGTGGGCGTCGCGGAACAAGGCCTGGCCGGTGTAGCTGGCGGCCTGGGGGGCATATGGGGGCTGATCGTAGAGGCTGACGACGGTGCCGCGGACGGCGAGCGTGCCGCTGGGGCTGGCGATGGTGCTTTCGTGTTCGAGGCCGGCGCCTTCGACGGAGTACTTGGTGCGGCCGTACTTCATGAGCATGTCGGTCTTGAGCTTGTCGCCGTTGCGGATGGCCTGGAGGACCTTGACGGTGCCGAGGCGATCGAGGGTGAAGGATTGATCGGGGGGAATGGAGCAACGGACGCTGGAGCGCGGGCCGGTGCGAAACTCAGCGCCCTCATCGACGACCATGCCGACCTTGGCGGGCTGCCAGGGTTGATCTTCGGCGTTGCGGACCTGGACGGAGCCGGAGACGGCGTCGACGGTGACTTTGAGTGC
>JBBRIN010000218.1:0-6583 GCA_038221115.1 Tepidisphaerales bacterium | reverse complement strand
CGTTAAGTACGTCTTCGAAACGCTGACTATTCAGCAGTTCCGACGGGTTCGGCGTCGCTGGACCCGCCGCCAGAATATCCAGGCCGGGCACGGATGACGCCTGAATCACGTCGGCCAGTTCCAGCGTCCCTGCAAGCACCGACGTCAGCCCGTTTTCGTTGCCGATGGAAAAAATCTCGTGCTGGGAAGGATTCCGAAGGTCGGCGTCGACCAGCAGCGTGCGGGAGCCCGCCTGCCCCATCGAAATGGCCAGGTTCGCCGCAGTCACGCTCTTACCTTCCCCCGGCGCGGCCGACGTGACCAGTAGCCGCTTGATGCGATCCCCCGGCATCCCGAAGAACACAGCCGTCCGCAACGCCCTGCATGCTTCGGAAAACGCCGACATCGGTTCGACTTCAACAATGCGCCCCACCAACGAGATTCGGTGAGGCCCGCGAATATGCGGAACCACCCCAAGCACCGGCAACCGCAGCCGCCCCCGAATCTCCTTGGCGCCCCATAGCCGCTGATCGGCCCAGTCCATGCTTAGAGCACAGGCGAATCCGAGCAACAGCCCGATCGCCACCGCGATGCCCGTGACCTTCGCCTTCTGCGGCTCAGAAGGTGATTCCGCCGGCGCCGCCGCCTCCAGAATGCTCGCCTTAAAGCCGTTCAGATCGCGCGAAACGTCTATCCCCTTGATTCGCGAGTCCAATAAATCCGAAAGCTTTTCGATCCGCGCCAGATCTCTGTCGAGCCTCCCATACTCCGCCGCCTTCTGGTTCAGCCCGAATACTTCCTTCTGCTGCAGGTCATACGCAGCCTGCAAATCCTTTTCCCTTTGCTGCGCCGTCTCGGCACGGTCGTGGATGAGCACGCGCAGGCAATCGAGCTTGCGCTTTTCCAGAATCCCCAGCTCCCCCTTGATTCGCTCCACGAGCCCCTTCGTCGCGATGACCTGCGGATGGTTCGGCCCGTACTGACCCAGCAGAGCCAGGAGCTTTTCCTCGTTCACCGCCAGGTTCTGTCGCGCATCGCCGATGTCGTGGTCGACGGCCGCCAGAGACGGGCTTTCGATTACTTTGCCGTTGCCCCCGCTTTCGATCAACGCCATCGATCGATCCGAACTTTCCGAGTGCCGTGATGCCGCGTCCTCCAGCGCTCGCGCCGCCATCGATTCCATCTGCGCCATCGTCAGCGACGTCGATAACATGTCCAGCTTCTGCAGGATGATGTTCCCACCCTTCACGTCGTAAGACAAATCTGGATTGTCGCGCCGGAAATCCGCCATCTGCCTCGACTGCAGCTCCCGCTTGGCGTCCCAGCTGTTCTTCTCCTTCTGCAGAATTCGAACCACTTCCGCGGCGGCCGATCGGGTTTTCTGGGTCTGGTACTCGACGTAACTTTCCACCACCGTGTTCACGATCCGCGCCGCTTCTTCCGGGTCCGGCGACAGATAAGAGATGCTGATGCTGTCATCGCTCTTGTCGACATCCACTTTCAAACCATTGCGCAACGCGCTCAGCGGCTTGGCCGCACTCTTGATCGAAGCCAGCTGCGCGGGACCAGACCGCGTCAATGCCTCCGATAAAATCGCCGGCGAACGCAAAAGCTCCGACTGAATGGTCAAATAGTTGGCCGGCTGCGCCGCAACGTCCCCTTCCCCGAAAATTCCCCGCGTTCCCGGCTCCAGGCAGAGCCGCGCCGTGCTTTGGTACAGCGGAATCGCCTGTCGCAAATACATGAAACAAACGCCCAGGCAGAGTCCCACGATGAAGATAAAGCTCCACTTGCGCCGCCAAAGAAGGTGAAGAAGATCGCCGTACGAAACCTCTTGATCCGGAATGCCCGCGACCGCGATGCCCCCCGACGGTTTCGTTTGGACGAGCGCCGTGCGATCGCTACGATCGAGACGGCGCGGTACTGGAACGTCGTTCATCCTTGATTCCCTCTAAGGCACGCTCTGCCACTGGCACAACCCGCCTGGCAAGCTGTTCTGCCCACTGTCGGGCACCCGTTCGGTAAGTCGGCGCGGACTTCGTCCCTGATAGTGTACCGAGACGCTTTTCTGAAGAGCCGGCGCAATGGCCCGTCCGGACAATCCAGCAAGCAACGCATGTCGTGTGTGACGAAGCAGGATTGAGCAAACAAAACACCGCCGTCCAGTGACGTCGGGTTTGACCCACTTACCAAGTGTTCTGACTTCCGTCGCTGGCCCACAAAAACGGGACAGCAACCGGATGAAATGAGTTACCGCACCACGAACTCGACCTGTTCGGCAACCCCGGCTTTTTCGATACAGACCACTGTGTCACCCACAGGGCGTCTCGTATATCAGAGGCAAGTCTCGACCTCAAGCACTTTTTCGAAAACTTCTTTAAGTATTCTCACTTAGGGGAAACAGGTAAAACAGGCGGGCTGGGAAGACGCGCAAGCTGGGCAATCGTACCAGTCCCAACGCAATCGTGAATCACCGACACGACTCGCGGCAATTAGTCGCGGCGTTCACGTTTCTCCCTTCGTCATCCCTCATTCCGACCTTCACCTCCGCAACAATAAAGCAAAAAACTGCTTCACGCGCGCACCTCGAATGCGGCGAGTGAATCCGGCCCAGACTCCTAAGGGTTTTTCTTAACCTTTCCGCGGCCTCATCGGCAGGGTTCAGGCACCCCAAAACTGTGTCCCCTTCCGGCGTCATTTTGCAATCGGAAAGCGCGCGGAACTCTCGGTTGATCCATCGCATCTGTCAGCACAGGCATCTTGCCAACTTCGAGGACCGACTCGGAACTCGCCGCACCGTTCTTTCCGCGACCGAGAGACTCTTAGGGCCATCGCCTAAGGGCGCGGGCGCTTTCGGAGGTTTGCGCACTGCGCCACCCGCCGCCATGCCCGCAGCAGCGACAAGAGCACCGATAATACGCCACCTCCTGACGTCATTTTGTTACCGCGCTTGCGCGCTCGCCATGCTGAAGCGCCAGGCTCTGTAACCCATCACACACACTACAAACGCACGCCCTCCGCGTCAGAGCGCGGAGTGGGTGTTCGATAAAACAAAGATTATTCGCATCCTTCCGGCTGAACCCCCCGCGGCGAAAACCGTAGAAGGGGCGGCGACTACCTTGAGACGTGCAGTGGGTAGCGCCGGGGCTTAGCGGGGCATTCGTCCCGTTTAGCAAGATCGACGTTATTCCATCCGTGCATCCTTCGCCTTACTAAATGACGCCTCGGGAACAACTGTCTTTAAGTCCAGCCACCCGCCGTCCGAAATAACTGACATACGCCCCCCTACCCCCAGCCCGAGCCGGACCACCTTCGCGTTCGACTTCGCAACGAAAGGATCGGTGCTTTCTGTCTGCACCCAAGATTCCCACTCGCCAACGAACCTCCGTCCGCCTCGGCAACCGCACGCGCATCGATCCCGTCGTCCATGCCGCCGCGCTAGCTGTCGGGAACATCGGAGCGCTGCGCGGCTTCCGCATGGAATCCCTCGAGGAGCGTCGCATGTTCAGCGGCGCGAGCGTTGCGCCGGGTGCTCCCAGCGGGCTGCTCGCCTCCGCACTCGATTCCTCCCACATCAACCTCTCGTGGACTGAAACATCAAGTAACGTCTCCGGATTCAACGTCGAGCGCGCCAACATCGGCGCCCCCTTCGCCCCCGTCGGCAGCGTCGGTCCCGGTGTCACCTCCTTCGCCGACGCTAATCTGTCTCCGGCGACCAAATACCAGTACCGCGTGATCGCCACCTCCCCCGATGGCAACTCCCCCTATTCCTTGCCCACCATCAACAACACGCTCGACGTCTTCCAGGATTCGACCCACCCCCAACCACAGCGCGTCGGTGGCTTTCAATACAATCTGCCCAACAACCTCGTCACCGTCACATCGCCGCAACGCAATAACCTCTTCTACGCCGGCCAACCCGTTTCATTCGACATCGGCTCCGGTGCCAGCACCTATGAGGTTCGCGATTATAACGGCGCCCTCGTCGCCAGCGGCCCCGCCGGAAGCACCATCACCATCAATGTCACCCAGCTCGGCTGGTACAAGCTCTACTTGTTCGGCTCGACCAGCTCGTCCACCTTCGGTGACATCGTCGGTGGCACCACCTTCTCCATCATCCGAAACAACCCGAACTTTCCCACGCTTCCTCCCGCCCTCTCCAGCCCCACCAACGGCGTCGAGGATGAAGTCCTGCGCGGCGTTACTGGCATGGGGCCCCAGCGCTATTCCGTGCTCGACGTCACCCAGCCCGCCGCCGCCATCAACGCCATCGCCCCGCAGGTCGCCATCGACCAGCAGTACTACACCCCCTACGACACCCAACGCAATCGCCCGCTCCTCATCGCCTTCACCAACGGCACCGCCAACTTGAGCGACCCTTCGCAAAACGCCGCGCATCTCGCCGGCGTCAAGCAGATCGTCCAGGCCTTTCACGGCACGGTGAAGTATTACGAAGGCCGCAACGAACCGAATTTCTATGAGAGCCCCCAGCAGTACGTCGCCGAGATGCGCGACCTGTACAACACGATCAAAAGCGTCGATCCCACCTGCAAATTGATCGGCCCCGGCGTCGTCGACCTGACCACCGGCTATGGATTGGCCTGGGTCGATCAGTTCTTCGCCGCCGGTGGCGCACAGTACATCGATGCATTCTCCTTCCACGCCTACAACGCCGTCAACGGCGACCTCTTCCTCGCCCGCAACAACCTGAACAATATGAAGGCCACGTTGGCCAAGTACGGACTCCAGAACATCGAGATCTGGCAAACCGAGCAGGGTTACGCCGCCGCGCTCTACGGAACCTACGATCCCCATCTTCAGGGTCGATGGGACATGCTCCAGATGATGGTCTGGGAGCAGTACGGCATACCCAAGGAGCACAACGTCCTCTGGTACGACATCAGCCACGGCTTCTGGGATGTCCCCGACTTCTGGGAAAACGGCGACAGCAGCGTCAACCCGGCCGTGCCTCTCATGCGCGTCTGGTCCGAAGAACTGTTCAACACCAATTTCAGCCACGCCCTCGACTTTGGCGCCAACGGCAACAATCTCTTCGTCGGCAGCCAGTTCAACGGCCCGGGCAAATCCGTCCTCGCCCTCATGAGCGCCGGCAGCACCGACGGCCAGGTTCAGTTCGCCGTGCAGGGCGCAAGCTCTCTGCATGTGGTCAGCGCCTTCGGCATCGAATCCAATGTCCCCGTCCTGAATGGTGTCGCAACCGTCGCCGTCGGCCTCATGCCCACCTACATCGAACTCGCCGCCGGCCAGACCGCCGACGTCGTTCCCCAGGACTTCGGGCACAACGTGGCCGCCGACGCCGGTGTCGTCGCTCGCACCTCCGGCAACGGCCTGAATCCCGTCGATCCTTCACTCCCAAACGACATCAACAAGGTCCGGGACGGCGTGATGCAGTCGTGGTATCTCACCATGAACTTCGCCAACGACGTCTGGTACGACAACCCCCTCCCCGGGCAGACGCCCTGGCTCGAGCTCGATTTCCCCCAGACGCAAACGATCGACAAAGCCGTCATTTACTCCGGCGACCCCTGGCAATGGCGCGGCTCGCTCCTCGACTACCAACTCCAATACTTCAACAACAGCACCAATCAGTGGGTCAACATCGATCACGTTCAGGAGTCTCCCAAAACGATCGGCGTCTATACCCCCATCACCAAAAGCACCGTCGACACCTTCTACAGCCAGCGCTGGATCTTCCAGAACAGTTTTGACGCAGTCACCACCAGCAAGGTCCGCATTCTTGTCAATGACGAGACATGGGGCGGCGGCGCCACGCAGATGGTCTCGCAGGCGGGCGGCCAAACCGGGCCCCCGGTCTTCAACATCTCCGAGTTCCAGGTCTATGCCGCCAACAGCACCACCCCTCCACAGCTTCCCCCGCCCACGGGAATCCCCCCCACCGCCACCTTCGCCAACATCGGCGCCGTAGCCGAGGGATCCGCCATGACGGTCCGCTTCTCCAGCGCTACGGGCATTGGCCTCACCTACAGCTACGATTTCAACAATGACGGCACCTTCGAAATCACCAACAGCACGGCCCCCACAGCCGGCGTCCCCGGATTCTACTTCCAGAACGGGCCGGGCACCGCCACCATCCACGCCCGCGTCACCGATGCCTACGGCCTCTTCACCGACTACACCACCACTCTCTCGATCACGAACGCCCCCCCCACCGCGACGTTCGGCAACAGCGGGCTCGTAACCGCGAATAACCCGCCCGTGGTCAGCTTCACCAACCCCACCGACCCCTCGCCGGTCGATGCCGCCGCCGGCTTCACCTACAGCTTTGACTTCCGCAATAACGGCCACTTCGACATCGTCAACAGCCCCTCGTCGTCAGCCTCCGTCCCATCTAGTTTCCTTCACGGCCCCGGCGGCTACACCATCCACGGACGCATCACCGACAAAGACGGCGGCTTCACCGATTACACAACCCTGCTGATCGTCCCGCAGACCAACGCAACCGTAAACGGCGCATCTGCCTCATTGCTTAAAATCGACTCCACCACTCAGGGCAATTGGAAGGGCGTCTACGGTTCCGAGGGCTTCGACATCTTCGCCGATTCCAGCAGCTACCCCGCTTACG
>JBBRIN010000217.1:0-6621 GCA_038221115.1 Tepidisphaerales bacterium | reverse complement strand
AAGCGCACGCCTGGCCGATCGCCCTCATTTGCTTGAAACAGCGGGGCCGGTGGTTTCGCTCACGCACACGACTCAGCTCGATCGAACCCCATGTCAATGGGACGCCGACCACAATGAGTCCGAGAAGGATGTAGACCATCGCCCTTATGCCAAGCCGCCACCGCTTGGGTGGGCTCGGAACATCGGAATTGGTCAAGGACACTGAATCACCCATCGCGATTCCGATGCCTCATTTGAGCTTCTCATCCCGCGGCGGATTATGGCCCGCGTTCAACTCCGCGAGCATCTTTGTCGCGTCCGCCGTCGGCACGAACTCAACGTGAAGATCGCCAAACAGCACGTTCATTCCCTGATTGAAATGATGCGCCGCTGGCTCGTACGCTACGACGGCGGTGGCCGGGACCTGACTCAAAATGAATCCCTTGCCGAGATAGGTATAAGACAAGTGCCCACCGGTCGAGAGATTGTCGATCGCCGCCCGAGTGGTCGCGCCGACCGCAGGCGTATCGTTGGATTGCGGACAGACGAAATCGCCTGGCATTAAATCTTCGGTGAGCAGCAAGCGCTCAAAGCTGTCGGGAAAGCTGCCGCCATTCTCGTTCGCGTACAGCATGCAGCCTTGGCCGATCATGCGAAGGTTCATTGCACACTTGACTCGATTGTTGGGCGTATGCGATCGGGGCCCCGGCACCATGACTGCAAAGACCACAAGCATAAGAAGCGCCGCGATCACCGCTGCCCCCACCCACACCCATTTCGGCATTCTCGATACCCCACCGCTTTTGACATCCGCATAATCCAGCTTTTCCATCGAAGCCTCCACGCGAATTCGACCTGCCGTATACCCGACGGAGCCGTCAACATTCTATTCCGCTCATTCCCGGTTTGTCCCCCCGTATCCCGCCCACTAAACTCCCCCCGTGCCCCTCGACCTTTCCCCCTACGCCGCCGTGCTCCTCGATCTCGACGGCACCGTCTACCACGAAGAGCACGCGCTCCCCGGCGCGATTGAGCTAATCCGTCGTCTTCAGCGCGATCAGAAGCGCTTCGCCTGCCTGAGCAACAGCACGTCGAGCCCGGCCCGCATTTCCGCGCGGCTGATGCGCATGGGCGTCACCCTTTCGCTCGAATCCATCTACACTGCCGGCACGGCCGCCGCGGATTATGTGACCGATCGTTGGCCGAGGCCGCGGGCGTACAACCTCGCGACAGAAGGACTGCACGATTTGCTCGACCCGCACGTCCAATGGGTGAGCGCGGCGGACGAAGCGTGCGACGTCGTGATCGTCGGCACGCCAACCAGCCTGTATGCCACCGAAGACCGCCAGCGCACCGCGCTCGACCTGCTCCGCCGGCAGCGCGGCGCGGTTCTGCTTGGCATGTGCGCCGACCGCGTGTATCCGAGCCCGCGCGGCATTGAGTTTGGAACTGGAGCGCTGACACAGATGCTCGCGTATGCCGCCGATGCGACGCCGGTCTTTACCGGAAAGCCCGAAGCGGTATTTTTTCACGAGCTGTGCCACCGCCTGAACGTGAAGCCCGCGGATTGCATCCTGATCGGCGACAACCTCGAGTCCGACATCGCCGGCGCGCGAGGCGTGGGGATGACGACCTGGCTCACCCTGACCGGCGTGGCACGTTTGGAGGACGTCCAGCACCTGCCCGAAGACAAGCGCCCGCACGGCATCGTTCGCGATCTGTCGGAAGTGTAACGCCAGTGACGCTCACCGCGCGCCCGCCGATGATTCGAGGCTGGGGCATCCAGCGGCGGTCCAGAGCAGCACGTTCTTCACCAGCGACTGCGCGTACGCCGGTTCGTATCCGACGATGCCCCATGGGTGCGCGCCAAGGAGACCGACCGTCACGTCGATCGGCGCGAGTATGACGTGACCCTTGCCGTGGCTGAACCCTTCAAGCCCACCGGCGTTCTTTCCAAGCTTGCTCGTCGCGTACGGCCGCAACATCGGGTGGCTGCCCAGGTCTTCCATCCCGTCGGTCACGATCGAAAACAGCGGATCGGTTACCGCAAGCGGCTTCAGCGACGCATCGGGGAACGCGCGGGAAAGGGTTTCGGTGATGGACTGCCTGGCGGGCTCACTGCCGTTGCAGGCTTCAACCAGCACCGTGCCGCCGCGATCGACATAGCGTTGGATCGCCGCGATTTCCGACTCGCTCGCGCTGAACGGCCCGGAGCTGCTCAGGTGCGCGACGGCACAATCCGTGGCGCCCAGCGCATCCAGGTCGAGCACCACCACATTCGCCTGGCAGTCCGTCTCATGCGTGAACCAGCGCGCGAACCGCGCCCACGCCGCCGGCTCCGGGTCCCAGTTCGCGGCATGGCGGATCCGCGCGATCTTGATCGATCCTCCACCGGCCGCGTCGGGCTCCGGGATGGAGGTTGACGCGATCCGATTGCGCAAGTCGTCTTTGCCGCCCGCGTAGATGAACAGGTTCACGCCGAACTGAAAGTGCGCGGGATATTCCTTCTCCGCCCGCTGCTGCCAGCGCATCGCCAGGTCGGCCGGCGAGTGGATCATCAGCAGCCGCGCACCGTTGCTGACCGCCATCAGCGGCGGACGCACCGCCTTGTCCATCGGAAACACGACCGTATACAGCTCGTGCCCCATCGGCAGCGGCTCCATCTCAAACTGAGGAAAGAGCTTCTTCGCCAGCTCGTGCGCGTACTGGTCAAACTCGCTCTTGCCCCCGTCGGCCTGCGTAAAGAGCAATCCGCCCGCCTCGACAAACCGCCGGATCTGCTCCGCCTGCGCGTTGGTGATCTTCGGCGACGTATGGCTCGCCAGGTACAGGATCGGCGCGTCGGCCCAATCCGTCCACGGGCGATCGGCGCTGACCACCTGCCAGTTGAGCGGTCGCTCCAGCTCGCGCGACGCGAAACGCGCCAGGTTGGCAACGTCGCGCGGGCGGTTGGCCCAGGCGCCGTCGAAACGCAGCTTGTTCATGACGATCGGGTGCCGCCCGCGCGCCAAAAAGAGCAGGTTGTAACACGTCTCGATCGGGTCGCCCCACGACCCATCCGCCTGCTGTCGCGCGATCACATCCCTGGCGATCTGGCGGTACCAGTCGTGGGCGCCGAAAAACTTAAACCCGCTGGCAAGCCCCGTGCGCTCGATGCCGTAGATCGTGTAACCCGGCGCACCCGCCACCGCGAGGTTGTCGCCGGTCTCAAGCCATTTAAGCCCCCGCGCCAACTGCGGCGAGAACGGCGCTCGCCCAACCCGCTCCGCAAACTGCGCCGGCTCCAGGTAATCGTGCGTCACAAACAGCGATGCCACCCCCGCCACCGTCATCGCCAGTGAATCACCGCCCGGACCTGTGTACCCCCAGGCGCCCGTGTCACTCTGCTGGCGCATCCAGTGATCCTCGACCTGCTTCCAGTAACCGCCGGAAACCGCAAGCCCCGCCTCGGCCGCCGACCACACGCCGAGCAACCCATATTGCGAATTGGAATTGTCGAAGCTGCCGGTCTTGCTCGCCTTCTCGTTGTAGCTGTAGCCGCCATCCTTGTGCCCGCGCAGAAGCCAATAGAGATCCGCCCGAAGCACGCCGGCATCCTGCGGGCGATTGTTCAGCGCCAGCGCCGTAGCGCGGATGGCGCGCCCATACGTTTCGTATTCCTCGTCCATCTTCAACGAGTTGAGCCGCGTCAGCAGCCGTTTGATCAGCGGAGCGTGGATATCCAGTTGCTCATCGTGCGTCGCCTGTCCGCATTGCAGCAGGGCATAGACGCACAACGCATCCAGCCCGTTGCGCACGCCGCCCGCTTCGCCGCGCAGAATCCCCGTCTGATCGAACTGTGCCGCAAGCCATTTCGACCCGCGCTCGATCGAGCGGCCGATCTTCTCGTCATCCAGATCGGTCGGCTTCACCGGCTGCCGCGAAACCTTCAGCACCGAACGCGCGACCGCCACCGTGCGGCGCGGCTGCGCAACCGGCACAACTGGCGCCGCCGACTTGGCCACTTCCGCCTTTACGGCATCTGGGCCGCTCACACCCTGCGGCGGCGACGACGCTGATGACGACCCTCCCGGCCCCCCCGAGCCCCTCGCCACCGGCGTCAATCGGCCTCCACCCGACGAGGCAACCGCAGTCGGCGGCGGCGGCGCGGGCGACGCCACCGGCCCCTCGTTCAAAATCCGCTCCGCCAATGCCGCCGCCACCTTCTGCCGCTGCGATTCCACCCGGTCCAGCTCCGCGCGTAGCGCCGCATCGGTCACATGGTGGCCCGCGATGAACGCATCAAGCCGCGCGTACGATTCCCGCGCCCCGCGCAGGTTCCCAACGATCACCCGCGAGTCCGCCTCGTCGATGATGGCGCGAATATCGGCTCGATGCGCCGCATCCCACGCCGATGCCTCCCGAACGTCCGCGCGACGTGACGACAGCAGCACCACGACGAGCACCAGCAGCATCGAACTGAGGCCCACCGCCCCGACGAACGTCCATTGCGCCGCGTCCAGATGCCGACGCCCCCGCTGGCGGATCGGCGCTGGCTCGGGCCGAGCAGGCGGCAACGGAGCCCCCTCAACGGCCGCCGGAAGCGCGGACCGCCCTGAACCATATGAGGGAGATCGCCCCGTCCACGGCACCGGCCCCTCCCACGGTCGCGATTCGAGCCACGGTGGCGGCGGAACGGGATGTTTCGTGATTTCCGTTGTATCCAGTGGATCGGCGGGCGCTGCCACCACGTCTTCCTTGATGGGCTCGAAATCAGTGACCGTGTCTTCCGGCCCCACCCCCTCTTCCCCGCCCTCTTCCCCCATAGCCTCAACCACCGACCACATCGCATCGAACGGCGGCGCCGACGATTCCAACGGCGGCCCTTCCGGTACGAACAACCGATGCCCGCACGCATTGCAGAGCGCGATCAATCCCGCGTCAGCGACAGGGACGGTGAGCGAGCGGCCGCAATACGTGCAGTCAAACTTAATCGGCATGACCATCCCAACGCGATTCACCGGCCCCATCGCCGATGAAGGATTGAAGGGCCTTCCAGCTGCGGACCATCATCGTCCGCGCGTTTCATTAGATCGGGAATGACCGCCCGATTCAATGCGAAAAATCGCCCCCACGTACCGACATCCGTTGAGGCCCGCCTCCCCCAACAATTGTCCCTCCGCTCAAAACCGGGCACAATCTGCGCCTGCCGTTGGCCGATAATACGCTCCTATGACCGTGCCCCCACTTTCGTCCACGGATGAATCAATGCCCCTCTCGGTTCCCGCGCGCCTCGAGTGCTGGGTTCTGGCCGCCTTGTGCGTCATCGCCCTCGTCCCCGTCTGGTCTTTCACCTACTTCCCCAACACCGACGGCGGCGCCCACCTCGCCAACGCCGACGTCCTCCTCCAATACCTTCAGCCCGCCGGCGTCGCCTATCGTCAATATTACGAGCTCAGCCACCGCCCCCTCCCCAACTCGCTGGGCCACTTCCTGCTCGCCCTGCTCATGCTTGCCTTCAAACCGGCCGTCGCCGAGAAGGTTCTCGTCAGCGCCTACGTGATCGCCCTGCCCATCGCCGTCCGTTACGCGCTGCGCGCCATCAACCCCCGCGCCGGCTTCCTCGCCCTGCTTGCCGTCCCCCTCTCACTCAACTGGATCCTTCACCAGGGCTTCTACAACTTCTGCTGCAGCGTCGCCATCTTCTTCATCCTCCTCGGATACTGGCTCCGCCGCCGCGATCGCATGACGGTTCGCCGCGCAACCGTCCTCGGCCTGCTCGCACTGCTCCTCTATTTTGGCCACTTCCTCTCCATCGTCCTCGCCTGCGCCGCCATATTCATCCTCTGTGCCTGGTTCTTCGTTGCCGCGATGTGGAACAACCGAGCGAACCCCGACGGGACTCGAACCGCCGCGCGCCTTCGCCCCATCCTCATCGTCTTCGCTGCCCTCGCCCCCGCGATCGCGCTGGTCGTCTGGTTCCAACTCGGCGGCTTCGCCGGCAAGCCCGCCAAGACCACCCTCGCCCTCCTCAACCCCGACTTCTGGAAAAACATCGCCGGCCTCTCCATCCTCGTCTCCTACCGCGCCCACTCCGAACGCCCGATCGCCCATCTGATCTCCCTCACCTTCGCCGCCCTCCTTCTCGGCACCCTCTATCGCAAATTTCGCAATCGCAACTGGACCATCCCCGACGGCCTCCTGTTTATTCCAATGGCCTTCGTCGCCCTCTACTTCACGCGCGGCGATGAAGCCTCCGGCGTGCTCTTCATCCCCCAACGCCTCATCTTTTACAGTTTCCTCACCCTCCTTCTGTTCCTTGCGGCGCAGACCTACGCGCGCTGGATCCATTGCGCCGTGATCGCCGCCGCCGTCGCCTTTACCTGTGCCCTATCCATAGTCCACTACCGCCCCATCAAGGCCTACAACGAGCAGCTCGCCGAATTCATCACGACCGCTCAGCGCATCGCCCCCCAGACCACGCTCCTCCCGCTCATTTTCTCCCCCCGCGGCACACCGCTCGTGTCCGACGCCGACGGACTTCGCGTTATCCCCTTCTACACCGCCGCCGGCTATGCCGCGATCGACCGCCACGCCGTCGACCTCCGCAACTACGAGGCCGGCCTCGACTACTTCCCCGTCCGCTACAAACCCGCCACCAGC
>JBBRIN010000216.1:0-6647 GCA_038221115.1 Tepidisphaerales bacterium | reverse complement strand
CGAACGGGAGATAGCGCTCGTGCTGGATCGCCAGGCGGATGTGTTGTGGTGGTATCGCAACAAGGTCGGGCCGGGGAACTTCACGATCCAAGGGTATAAGAAGAACAAGATTTACCCGGACTTCGTCGTTCGTCAGAGAGACACGAATCACCACCATGTCTTGGTACTGGAAAGCAAGGGAGCACATCTTGAGGGCAACCCTGACACGACTTACAAGCGGGCGGTGGCGGCATACTTTGAACGCGCTGGCAAGCGGGTATCGTGGCAACAGCTTGGCGAACCGTTCAAAGATCACGTCTTCCGTTTCCAGGTTCTCGATGAAGCCCAACCGCACGGGCGGGATTGGAAAGATGAGCTGCTGGAGATTCTAACGGCTGCCGGGACGAGTGAAGCGCGAGGGAGGTTGAGCGATGGGGAGAAGGCGGCGGGATGAGGATGCCGGGTTGCTTGACGACCTGGCGGAGTCGCTGGTTGCACTGGCGTTTCGGTATTGGATCGTCGTGGCGGTTCTCGCGGGGCTGTGCCTTTGGGTGGGGGTGTATTATCGGTGGGTGAATCCGGGGACGGCGTATGGGATGGGGAAATACGTTGGATATCTGTTTCTCATCGTCCCGGCGTCGTTTGGCGGCGTGGCGATTTATGGGTTTGTTCGCGATCGGGGTGAGCGGGGAGCGCGGGCGCAGCGGCTTGAAGCGACGGTGACGGTGGATGATTTGCGGCGGTTGAGTTGGCGGGAGTTTGAGCAGTTGGTGGCGGATGTTTATCGGCGGCGGGGGTTTCGAGTGCGTGAGAAGGGCGGGCCGTTGCCGGACGGGGGAGTGGATTTGGATTTGACCGAGGCGGGGAAGGCGGGGATGGAGTTTCTGGTGCAGTGCAAGGCGTGGCGGGAGTGGGACGTGGGGGAGCCGCGGGTGCGGGAGTTTTTTGGGGCGATGGCGGCGTGGGGGACGCGGTGTGACGGGATTTTTGTGACGTGCGGCAGGTTCACGGGGCCGGCGCGGGTGTTTGCGGAGGGGAAGCCAATTCGGTTGGTGGATGGGGAGGCGTTGGTACGGTTGATCGGCGAGACGAACCGCCTTGCGCCGGCGGTGGAACATCGGGTGGAGCGAGAGCGGGAATCTGCGGCAGCAGAGCCGGCGACGGCGAGGGTCCCGGCATGTCCGACGTGCGGCACTGCGATGGTGCGGCGCGTGGCGGGGAAAGGTGCGAAGGCGGGGCAGGCGTTCCGGGGGTGCCCGCGATATCCGAAATGTCGGGGGATCGTCAATATCGCGAGGTAACTTTGAAGATTCGCGAAGACACACCAGCGATTTGATAGCAAAACATCGCCAAACATACGTCAAAAGTGTCTCATTCCGTCTCATTTCGTCTCACGCCGCTCAGGACCGCGGCTGCGGCTATGATCGAAGACGATGCGATGCCCTCATCCGCTTGTCGTTGTGTTGGTCGGTTTCATCTGCACGTTTGGCGTTGGCGCGGAGCCGCCGAAGGTGGAGCGGATTCCGGGGACGGAAGTGAACGTGCCGATTCCGGGGGCGCTGGTGGGTGAGCCGCAGGCGCTGGGGACGAAGGCGGTGGCGCCCGCGTTCATCATCGGCGTGTGGTATCAGCCGACGAGTTCATTTGCGTTGTGGAAGGCGCGCGGCGTAAACACGATGATCGGCTACGAGAACGAAGGGGGCAATGTCAGCAACGATGATTGGACGCGCGCCGCGGTGGGGAGCGGGTTGTTCATGATCCGCCAGCCGCGCACGAACCTGGGGGACGACATGCAGGAGGATCATCTGCTGGCGTGGATGCAGCCGGATGAGCCGGAGACGAAGAACATTGGCCCCGACGCATTGAAGGCGGACTATCAGCGTTGGAAGGCGCGGGCGCCGAGGATGCCGGTGCTGTTGAACATTTCCGGAGGCAATCTGCTGTTCAAGAAGACGCCGCGCAGCGATTACGCGGAGTATTTTGAGTCGGCGGATTGGATCGGGAATGATTTTTACCCGGTGACGGGATGGAACCAGCCGACGTGGTTGTCGCGGGTCGGGAACGCGGTGGATATGTGCCGGGAGATATCGGGGGGCAAGCCGCAGTTTGCGTTTGTGGAGACGTCGAATCAGAAATTGACGTGGCTGCCGCCGGACGCGCGCGGCGCGACGCCCGGCGAGATGCGCGCGGAGATATGGGACGCGGTGATCCATGGCGTGAAGGGGATCGTCTACTTCCCGCAGCAGATGACGCCGTTCCAGTTTGATGCGACGCCGCCGAAGGTGTCGGTCGAGATGGTGCGGCAGAACCGTTTGTTGACGGCGGCGGGCGCGGCGCTGGCGCTGCCGCCGAACCCCAAGGAACTGAAGGCGACGGTGAACGCGCCGATGGAGGCGGCGTGGCGGCGGGCGGACGATGGGACCGTCTATGTGATCGCGCTCAACCTGTCCGGCGACCCGCAGTTCGCGCAACCCGTGCGCCTTTTAGGAAGTTTCGCCGTGGGGAAGGCGCAGGTGTTAAAGGAGGGTGACAGAACGGTAAATGTGACTGCAAATGGGTTTGTGGACGATTTCGAGCCATTTGGAGTGCATGTTTATGCCCTTGGAGGGGCAAAGCAACCCCAAAAATGATAAGTTGGGTAAAGAATATGAATCGCGACCGCCGATGAATTGGGGTCGGATGTTAAGGTAGACAACATTCGGCTTGATTCAGCGGCGGCAGGGATGCCTCCTTTTGTTAATACAGGCAGGATGAGTCGGGGACGACTCGCCCTGCCGGTCGCCGGAGACACCCCAATGGCTCACAGGTCCAATCACGGTTCGGTGGTACTTTCGCAAACTTACCTCGAAAACCTTCTGTCCGGCGACCGCGCCGTCTGCCGCAAGCTGGTCGAAACCAGCCTGGCCAACGGGAGCACGGCTTATGGCCTGCTCAACGAGCTGGTCTGGCCGACCATGGAGCTGCTCCAGACGCTCTATCGCGAGGATCGCATCAGCATCAGCATGCTGAACCTGGCGACGCGCTTGAATCGCAGCCTGACCGACCAACTGACGGCTCAGCTCCCGCACAAGGAGAGCAACGGCAAGAGCGTGTTGATCTTCTGCGGGAACGCCGAGCCCGAGGAATTGGGCGGCCAGATCTGTGCCGACCTGTTTGAGGCCGATGGATACACCGTGCGCTTCGCCGGCGGCGGCGTGCCCGATGATGAAGTCCTCAGACTGATCGGCGACCTGCGGCCCGACCTGCTCCTGATGTTCGGCACCCTGCCGGCCAATGTTCCCGCGGTGCGCAAGCTGATCGATTACCTCCGCGAGGTGAATAGTTGCCCGAACATGCAGATCATGTGCTGCGGCGGCATCTACAAGCGGGCCGAGGGCCTCGCCGAAGAAATCGGCGCCGACCTCTACGCCCCCGATGCCGCGGCCGCGGTCGAAGTGGCCAACGATCAGCCCAGCCGCAAGGCGACGCTCGAGCAGCAGACCGTCGGCCGCACCCGCCGCATCCGCAAGGCCGCCGCTCGCAAGACCGCCAAGGCAGCGCGGGCGCCGCGCTCGCCATCCGCGGCGGCGTCGAACGATAACAACGCATACAACGAGGCGGCATAAGCTGCCGGACGACGAACTCCTTCTGATGACGAGGCCGCGGGGTCGCTGATGGAACAGCGACCCCACGGCTTTTTTTTTGCTAGCCTGTGAGGTGAGGAAGAAGGACGTAGTTACCCCCCGGTCCCCTCCTCCGATCGGAAAGAGTTTGGCCATGGAGGAACGTAAATGAGGCTCAAGCCAGCGCAATGAATGCCGCCAATGGATCGGCTTCAAACGCGAGGAGCGTTGCGCGGTGGGAGCGGAGCAACAGTGCCACGCTCGCCGTGAGGCAGTTACCGAGCCGGATCCAGATCACTTTCGGAGGGTGGCCCATCAGCAGGGCTCGCTGTTGAAAGTCCACATCTTTCGAGACAATGACAAATCCCAGCGCGGCGGCGTGCGACCAGACGGCCGGATCGGGTGCCCGGGCCAGACCGAAATCGCGGACGTGCGCCGAGCCGGGAAACTCGGCAGCCAACTGCGCCGCCAGCTTGTGGGACAGGTTCTGATCGAAGAGAAGCGTCATGCCGCCGGTACCGTCCACAGCCGGCGCTCGCGGTCGGCGGCGTAAGCGAGGCACGCCTGAATGTCTTCCAGCGTCAGGTCCGGAAAGTCATCGACGATCTGCGCGGGTGTCATCCCGGCGGCCAGATATTCCAGCACGTCCCGAACCGTCATCCGCAGCCCGCGAATGCAGGCCTGCCCGCTCCGCTTGTCCGGCTCGATCGTGATGAGATGACGATAGTCCATCATCGAAGATTATGCGCCAGCGCGGTGGGGCGTCAACTCGCGCAATCGGACGTTGCCCCCGCGCGGCAACTTCCCCGCTGCGTAGATGTAGAAGTGTTCCCCCACGATCGTCGTCGAGATCGACCGCAGCTCCGCCGTCTTGATCCCCCGCAGGATCAACTCGGGCACCCGGATTGACGCGCATTTAACGGCCGGTCCGGTTTTGCTCCGTTCGACTGAGCTCACGGGAAGCCCGTCATGATTCTGGCTGGGATCGCTGAGAATCGTTATCCTGCGTGGAAATATGTCCCCAAGGGCGTGTCCTCGCCCGGGATGTTTTGTGGATCCGTGCGTCCCCCGTGCGTCCATAGGATGGTAGTTATGCGACAGCGGCGCACTTGGACTATGACCGTGGGCGCGGCACTCGAACCCGGAGCCAGGCGTATGAAAACGATTCTCGCCATCGTCCTCCCCGTGCTCTCCCTCGCCTCCGTCACTGCCCATGCCGCGACCCCGCCGCCGAAGGACGTCTCCGCGCTCCTCGCCCCCATCATTCAGAAGCGCGACGTCCCCGGCATGGCCGCCGCCGTCATCCGCAACGGCGAAGTCGTCGCCCTCGGCGTCGCCGGCGATCGCACGCGCGGCAAGCCGGACAAGATCGCCGCCGCCGACCGCTTCCACATCGGCTCCGACACCAAGGCGATGACCGCCATGCTCTGCGGCATCCTCGTCGATGAAGGAAAACTGAAATGGGGTCAGACCCTCGGCCAGACTTTCCCCGAGCTCAAGAAAACCATGCACCCCCAGTACCAGGCCGTCACTCTCGAACAATTACTCGCCCACCGCGGCGGCGCACCCGGTGAACTCGAAAAGGACGAACTGTGGGGCAAACTCCGACAGCACAAGGGCACGCCCACGAGCGCGCGCCGACTCCTCCTCCAGGGCGTCACGTCTAAACCGCCCGAAGCCGCTCCCGGCGAGAAGTTCATCTACTCCAACGCCGGCTACTCCATCGCCGGCCACATGGCCGAGAAGGTCACCGGCAAATCCTGGGAAGACCTCGCGCGCGACAAGATCTTCCGCCCGCTCGGGATGACCACCGCCGGCTTCGGCGCACCCGGCACGCCCGCGAAGAACGATCAGCCCCGCGGCCACAAAGCCGACGGCTCGCCTGTCGAGCCCGGCCCCGGCGCCGACAACCCCGTCGCCATCGGCCCCGCGGGCATCGTCCACTGCTCCATCGGAGACTGGGCCAAATTCATCGCCGCCAACCTCCCCTCGGCCAAAACCAAGCTGGTCAAACCCGAAACCCTCGAGAAGCTCCACACCCCCGCCCCCCCTGCCCCCGGCGACCCGAAATACGCCATGGGCTGGATCATCGCCGACAACCAACCCTGGGCCGGCGGCCCCGCCCTCACCCACGCCGGCAGCAACACCATGTGGTTCGCCGTCGCCTGGCTCGCCTCGAAAAAAGATTTCGCCGTCCTGGTCGCCTGTAACCAGGCGAACGGCGAGGCCTGCAACGACGCCGTCCTGGCCCTCATCGCCGACCAGTTCAAGGACGAGCGGCCGTAGGTGATCGTCGTTGACGCAAGGACAGCACGAGCGCTACTCGCCGGCCTCGCCGAACGAGCAAGTAGCGTGGCTCGCCGCCGACAATACTTGACGCTAGCATGACTGTCCGGCGACCGCGCCGTCTGCCGCAAGCTGGTCGAGACCAGGGGGAAATCGCCCTCTATCGCGGCGCTGACCCTTTCTCCTTCGGGGGACCCAAAACTTCAAACCCCCTATGTGCTTCGCCTTGAGCTCTCCTGAAGTGAACGAACAGAGTAAGCCAGGAAATGACAACCAACGCCTTCAACCACTTCAAGCTAAGTTGGTGAAGCTTCACGCGCGGAGGTAGGTAAAAGGGGTCATGAAAGTGTCCCGGAGGCAGAGGAGGCAGGGGTAAGTGGGGACCGTATACCACCAGATAGCCCCTTTCTATACCCCATGCCGAGTTCGATTGGACGTGCCTGGGGTCTCGCCAATGCAAAGCTTGTCCTTCGTTGCGTGGATCGTTCGGTGCCAGCCCGACTAAAAGGAAAAGCAGCAGCGTGAACAGCATCAACAAGGACATATGAATCATGAAGAAAACGGGATGGGTCCTTCTACGCATGAGTATTTCGCTTGACTGAGACAGACGTTTAATGTCCCGAAATCAACAAGGTCAGCTGCCCCCGGAGCCGTCCTCAGATGACTTACGTTGAGGGAAAATCCCAAGGCCCTTAAAAGCCTAACAAAATGCAAACTTTCCCCTTGACCCCATCCACCCCTCCTGTTAAAATACACCCGTGGCCTTACCCATACCATTCT
>JBBRIN010000215.1:0-6661 GCA_038221115.1 Tepidisphaerales bacterium | reverse complement strand
TTCATGATTTCATCAATCAGCTCCCAGAAGGTGTCGAGGTGCTCGCGCGTCTTCAGCGACAGGACGGGAGTGCCGGCAGTCAGCCGCGTCCGCCATTGGCCGACGATGAGACCGGCGACGACGATGCCGATGGGGGCCGAGACGTGCAGGCGGTCCATCAGCGCATACCCGCCCATCGAAAGGGCGAGCGTCAACAGCACCTCGACCTGATAATTGTCGACGCGGCGGAGCAGGCGATTGGTGCACCATCCGGCCGCCCAACCGACGGCCGCGCCGCCGAGGGCCTCTTTCGCCAGCAACCAGGCCACGCCGCCGGCGGTAGGGTGGCCGCCGGCCAGCGCCTCCAGAACCACCATGAAGAAGACGGCGCCGATGCCGTCATTGAAGAGCGATTCGCCCGCAAGCTGCGACTCGAGCCTTTTGGGTGCGCCCACCCGCTTCATGATCCCCAGCACGCTGATCGGATCGGTCGGCGAGATCAGCGCGCCGAAAAGCACGCAGGAGGCCATTGACATCCTCAAGCCAACGGCGCGGGTGCCTGCGTACATCAAGCCCGCGACGATGAACGTGGACAGCACCGTTCCAAAAATCGACAGCACCAGCACCGGCACGCGCTCGCGCAGCAGATCGGCGGTATCCAGGTGGAGCGCACCGGCGAACAGCAGCAGCGCCAACATCCCGTGCAGCAAGGCCTGATCGAAATCGACGGCATTCACCACCCGCGCCGCCTGATTGCGAAACGGTGCGCCGGCGGGCGTGCTGCCGACCAGGATCAGTGCCAGCGACAATCCCAGCGCGATCAACATGACGCCGATCGTGGTGGGCAGCTTGATGTAGCGGTGATTGAGATAGCTGAACAGCGCCGCGAGAACCACAAGAACGCTGATCAGCTCGAACCAGGTCATGACGGCAGATGATACCCGTCACTTAACGGATTTGATGTACTTCTTCCACGCCCGCTCGAGCCCCTCTTTGTCGGTCTTGTATTCCTTCTTCAGCGCGTCGTCGGACTTCATTCCGTCCTTGATGTCGTTGAAATATTGGATGAACGCCTTGCGGTCGCCGGCCACCATGGTTTCGACGATGGTCTGGGCGATTGGGTAGTCGTCGGCCTTCAAAAGCTCCTTCTGCTCCAGGAGCTTTTGCACGCCGGCATCGCGCTCGTGCTGGCGCACCCACTGGTAGGTGCCGGGCCGCGGGAATTGGCTGCTGGCAATCACTTCGGCGAGCCCTTCATTCAGCCAGCGCGGGATAAACCCGTTGGTGCGGTACCGCGCGATGAACGCGTGGGTGAACTCATGCACCAGCACGTACGCCCACTGCTTCTCGGCAAGCCGCACATCGCCACCGGCTTTCTTGACGTCGGGCTTCCACATCGCCATGTGGCCGTGGCCCAGGTTGTTGCCCCTGTAGTACCCGGCGACGTTGTCCGGCACGTCGAATTCGTCCAGGTCCCTGGCGTACTTCATGAAGTCGTTGTGGCTAGCGAACATGAAGACGGGCAGCTTGCCGACGAAGACGTTGTCCTTGATCGGGATGTCGAACTGCTTGCTGACGGCGCCGTATGCGAGCTCAACGTTTTCCTTCAGAAAGTTGTGCTCGCGCAGATCCCAATCGGTGAAGATCACGAAATGCGGCGTCTCGATCGCCTTAAAATTCCATTTCAGCTTGTCGGATGCCAGCTCGGCCTGCTCGCGCGCCAGCTTCATCATCTCTGCCGCCTCCTCGGGCGTGGGCGGAAGAAATTTCACGGGCTTTAACTCGTCGCCCTTGTTGCGAATCAGTTCCTTAGCCGAATCCGCCTGCTGCGGCGCCGCGTGGGCGGTCCATGCCAAGGATCCGAGCGACAGGCAGATCGCCGCCGCACCAAGAGCTCGTTGCCAGTTATGGTCCATCGGATTCCCTAGAATTCGGTTTACGGCCCGGGATCGTTACGTTTCAAGAGCCCGCCCCGTTCGCCGGCTCGGTCCATCAAAGCTTGTGGCCCATCTTCTGCTTCTTGGTGCTGAGATAGGCCTTGTTGAACTCGCCGGGCTCCACCTGAATGCGGACCTCTTCGACGACATGCAGCCCGAAGCCCTCGATGCCGTAGATCTTCTTGGGGTTGTTCGTCAGGATACGAAGCCTCCGGAGCCCCAGGTCGCGAAGGATTTGGGCACCGATGCCGTAGTCACGCTTGTCCACGGGCAGGCCCAACTGCACATTCGCCTCCACGGTGTCTAATCCCTTCTCCTGTAACGCATAGGCGTGCAACTTATTGGCCAAACCGATCCCCCGGCCCTCCTGCCGCAGATAAATCAGCGCGCCTTTGCCCGCCTCCTCGATCATCTGCATGGCGGTGGAAAGTTGTGGGCCGCAATCGCACCGGCCGGAACCGAATACATCGCCGGTCAGGCATTCGCTATGGACGCGGACCAGCACGGGCTCTTCGTGGACAATGGGCTTTCCATCCGGGCCGTAGTCACCGACACCTCCCTTGCAAACGGCCAGGTGCGGCTGCGCGTCCACTACGCTCTGATATGCATGCAGCGTGAAGACGCCCCAATTCGTCGGCAGCGTCACCGTCTCAATCCGCTTGACGAACTGCTCGCGCTTCAAGCGATAGCTGATCAAGTCGGCGATCGTGCACATCTTCAATGCGTGATCGGCGCAGAACTGCTCGAGGTCATTGCGGCGCATCATTTCGCCATCATCGCGCATCACCTCGCAGATGACCGCGGCAGGCTTGAGGCCCGCCAGATGGGCCAGATCGACCGAGCCTTCGGTCTGCCCCGCGCGAACGAGCACGCCGCCCTCTCTCGCGCGAAGCGGGTTGATGTGTCCCGGGCGGAGCAGATCCTGCGGCTGCGCATCGTCGGCAATCGCGACTTCAATCGTCTTGGCGCGGTCTCGCGCGCTCACGCCGGTGGTGACGCCATACTTCGGATGCGCGTCCACGGTAACCGTAAACGCCGTCCCCATGCGGGCCGTGTTGTACTCCGCCTGCGCATGAAGGTGCAGCCGATCGCACCACTCGCTGGTCAGCGCCAGGCAAACGACGCCGCGCGCATGCTTCACCATGAAGTTGACCGCTTCGGGCGTCACCTTCTCGGCGGCGAAGACGATATCGCCCTCGTTCTCGCGGTCTTCATCATCGACGAGCACGATCGGCTTGCCGGCCGTCAGCTCGTCCAGGATTTCAGGGATCGGGGAAAACGGCATTGCGCCTTTCGGTTACGTTTTGTGCCGGTCGAAATACTGACCAAAGCCCTGCAGCACGTAGTCGACGCACGCCGCCATGGCGATGACCGCCACCGACCACCCGAGCACTCGCAGCAGCCCGCCCGCGAAACCAATATGCAGGTCGTCCAGATCCGGCGCGATCAGAGTGGCGACCACCAGCGCCAATTGTAGCACCGTGCTGAGTTTCCCCAGAAGGCGCGGGCGAATGGTCACCTTGCCGACGAGGGACATCACCGCCACCACGCCGATCGCGACCACCGCGTCCTTCACATAAATCGATGCCACCACGGGCATTGGGATCTTGTACGCCGCCGATGCAACCCACGAAAAGCTCAGCAGGATGGTCGAGCAGGCGATCAACAGCTTGTCGGCGACGGGATCGAGGATGGTGCCGAGGTGGCTTGTCTGCCCCAGCCGCCGCGCGAGGTAGCCATCGAGCTTATCGGTGACGGCCATGACGGCAAAGATCCCCATCGCCCACCACCGGTGCGGCCGCGCCCGCATAACCGGACCGGCATCCAGCAGCAGTATCCACAGAAACACCGGGAGCAGGAGCATCCGCAGCATCGTCAGCCCCATGGGCCATGTGAGCGGCCAAAGGCCCTCGGGCGCGTGAAGCTGGAAGTCGGGGTGTTTCTGCTGCTGAGTCACCACCCCGATTGTAACCGGGACCTATGGAACAGAGAGCGAGAAGATGTGATCAGGCGACGTGCAGTGCTTTAATCGCTCAGGACGTTGATGCGACCGGGCGCCGGCAAGCCAGTGGACGAAGTCGTCTGAGTGCGGTCGACGATTTTCGCGCGGCGTTCCTGCCAGAGAAGGATCGGATATGGAGTGCCGATGTTTTTCCAGGCCTGCGCCACCACATAGACGGTGAACGTGTCCGAACGGGTCGTCAGCAGATTGCTCACGCGGTCCACCATGAAATAGCGGGTTTGGAAATCATCCTTGGGGACCGATGAACCGCCGCTTCCAGGCTGTGTGGCGGTGGCATAGTTCGCCCACTTGACGTCGGGCGCCGTGCCGGCGGGGATCTTGCCCAGCGCATTCCAGAACCCCTTCTTGGGCGCTGCGCCAATTGCGGGATCGTACACATCGTTCAACTCCAGCAGGCTGTGGAACGGGCCATGCGGGTGCGGATTCTTGGGGTCGGTCCCGTCGTCCACGTCGCGATAGTGGACGATCAACTGGGCGAGCTTCTGGTTGAAACTCATGGGCGGGTCGCTGGGGTTTGCCGGCATGATCGGGCCATCCTCGCTCCGCGGGATCATCTCAATGGCCGCCAAAACCCGCCACGAGGCAGTGTTCACATTGATCAGCCCCTCCACCGGCGTGTTGTCTTCCTTCGCGTTGTTGGCGTTTGCGGTCGTAAATGACGAATAGCCATTCGCCACCGGTTGCGGCGTCGGACCGGGGTAGCGCGGTCGGTCCCATTGCGGTTCCTTGACGAGCGGGTCGATGTTCGGCAAGTAGTCGTCACTCGGATTTGCAATGACGGTGAACGCCTCCATCACGCGCATCGCCCAGCGATACGCATGCTTGGCCGGAGTTGCGCCGGGGCCGCCGGCGGCGCTGTAATCGCCTTGCGGGTCAAAATCATTGATCGAGCCCGACGTCAGCGGGCAGAACCGCCCGAGTTGCTCATCCTTATCGTCAGTCGTGTCGCCGTCCTCGGCGTAGATGCTATCCATCGTCACCGGGTTCAGTTCAACGACGGTATCGCCCACGGTGTAGCCCTTTCCATTGACGGCGCCGCCGGCCGATGGGTCGATCACCCGATACGCGCCGATGAACGGCACCTGAAGGACGTCTCCGGTCCGCGCAAATCCACCGAACGGGAAGGCGTTACCAGCACTCTTCGCCTTGAAGCCGGCGCCCCACGAGAAGTTATTCAGTGCGATCCCCGGGAAGGGATTGGGGTAACTTGCCGTAGTGTTGTCGTAAGCGCCGGCGCCCAGGTTGATCTGCGGGGTGGTGCTGATTGGCGCGGTCCACGGACTGATCTCCATGTTCGACGGATCCCATTGAACGACCTGTGTACCTTCATTGCGAGCACCGCCGAGACCCGCTCCTCCGTTGTTGTACTTGCCGGGATAAACAAACTTCCACGCATGGTCCGCGGTGGTGCCGCACTCCCTGGAATAGTGCCATGCCGACGCCTTGGGCGCGGCCGTTCCAATGTCCAGGCCGGTAAAGTCGTAGGCGTCGGCGGGGATCATATCTGCAAAACCGCCGGGTGAAGCGGTTTCGTCGTAGCTGTTGTCCTTCGCGCTGGCCAATCCACCGCCGCCAAGCGGTTGATGCGAGCGAAGCAGCACGAACTCCCCGCCCGGGCTCGTCGATGAGCGGCCGCCATTCTTAAATACCATCGTCAGGTTTTTCACCTTCACCCATTCCGCGGGCATCATCGTCTCATCCACGCCGAGCGCTTTGGGCACCCACTTCGCCTCGTCGGTATCTGTGGTGAGGCAGTTGTGCAGGACCAGATAGCCCCCGGCCTTGATGAGCGTGCCAGCGGGCAGGTTCGCTGTCGCCGGGCTCGTCTCCAGCGGAGTGATCTTCATCGTACCGGCGGTATCCCGGTTAACCACCGCCAGGCGGTAGTTGTCGAGCAGCAGGGCAAACGGGTAAGGGTTGAACAACTTCACCGCGACAAAACCCGTTTTATTGTCGTCCGTACCGCTAGTGCCGCCCTTGGTCTTCGTATCCGTGTCGGCGAAGATTTCGACGATGAACGGCTGCGCCTCGTGCCCGTAAACCGTCACCTCGACGGGCCGATTGGCACCGCCGATCTTCGCCTCCAGCGAAATTGTGCGACTGAGGACGTTGCCCACCTTGTTGCCGGTGGGGTCGAGGCCGTCCGAGTGGCGGATGTCAATCGTGTTCACCGCGGCAAGGGCCGCGCGCAGCAGAAGTGCGTTGTACTTGTCAAACGTCACGGTGGCCGCACCGGCGCCCGCGGGATCGCGCAGCGGACTCTGAAACGTGTTCGTCATTCCGCCGCCGCCGGCCGGCAGCGGCCCCGGCACATGGAAATACGTGTCGCCCGCTGTAGTCTGCGCCGGCTCGGCCATCACGTTCAAGAACGCCCGCCAGAGCTCCGGGAAATCGGCGGTGTTCAGTCCCGTCTTGGGCGTGTAACCCGGATTCCGATACCACGGGATCGTCTCATACTTCGTCACCGGCGTCGGTGGAAATGGCGGGGGCTGATTCGGCGGCGGCGTGTACACGTTCGCCGGCAGCTTGCTCAGGTCCAACGCCGGGGCCTTGGGGAATACCGGGTTGTAGCTGGTGATTAGGGATCGGGGAGAGCGGAACGGAAGCTGGGGCGGAGTCGCACCGCCGGCGGCCGTCCGCAAATCCGCCACCGTCGCCCCAAACCCGGCGCCAATCCCGTATTTGGAGCCACCAGGGCTATATGGCGCGGCGAACGAGCGGT
>JBBRIN010000214.1:0-6704 GCA_038221115.1 Tepidisphaerales bacterium | reverse complement strand
TCGGGCCATCGTGGGGAACCGCGCGAGTGCGGAGGACGTGTTGCAGCAGGCGGTGTTGAATTTGTATACGCACCGGGCCCGATATGACTGGCGACAGCCAGGCGGGTTGCTTCGGCGGTCGGTGGTGAATGAGGCGTTAAGGCTGTTGAGGCAGCCGCGGATGACGGTGGTGGCGGACGACCAGCCGGGGCCGCGGGATCGAGAGAGGGAGTCGCCGGCGCGCGGGATGATCGACGCGGAGACGGTGGCGCGGGTGCGGGCGGCGATCGATCAGTTGCCGGAGCATTTCCGGGCGGCTTTGGTGCTGTGCGAATACGAGAACATGTCTTACGTTCAGATTGCCGAAGTATTGGACGTGACCATCCCCCAGGTAAAGACGTGGCTCCACCGCGGCAGACGGCAGTTGGCGGAGAAATTGAAGGGATGGGTGGAGGCGTGAGGAGCGTAAGGCGTAAAACGTAATGCGTAACGTCGGCCAGAAGAGGTGTCGTGATGTCCGTGATGGATGAACAGGTTGAGTTGTTGGAGGCGTACCTGGACGGGGCGCTGACGGCGGAGGATGCGCGCCGCGTCGAAGGTCTGATCGCGTCGGACGAGGAGTGGGGGCGGATGCTGGCGGAGCTGCGCGAGGCGCGCGCTGCGAGGGCCGCGGTGTTTTCGCAGATGGAACCGTCGGTACTCGATGCGCGGAGAGTGGCTGATCGCGCTATCGCGGCGACGCAAGCCGGCAGGGGCTGGGGACGGCTGGCAGCCTGGATGCGCATCAGTGGCGCGGTGGCCGCGTGCCTGATGGTGAGCTTTTTTGCGGGGTGGGCGATTCGTGGTAAGCAACCGAAGCTAGGCGGTGCAGCCAGTGTGGCGCGGGTGTCGAATGAAACGTCGCCGCACGTCGACGGGGCATATCAGGTGACGTTGACGGACCACATGGGCCGGGTGATCGGCGTGCAGCGGTTTGGATCGCTCGAACAGGCGAAGGAATTTGCCGGAGACCTCCGTGCCTGGCAGGAGCGGCAGCAGCGGATGCGGCAAGGCGCGGCAGTGCTGGTCGCGGATGAGTTTTAAGAATTGTTGCCAGTAGTCGGTGTTGTTGGACGAGCGTATGAAGCTTCGATTGGCGGTGATTTTCGCGGCAATGTGTGGAGCGGTTGGGTTGCGCGGCCAGGAAGCGACTACGCGGCCTGCTGGTGGAGGGGTGTTGGAAGCATTTAGTCGCGAGTCGGAGGGTCTTTATCGCGGGGTGAAGCAGGGCGTGGTTCGCGTGCAGTTGCCGCCGCCCAAATGGCTCAACGAGATGGCGGCGAAGGATAATCCGGTGGACAAATGGGGGGCTCGCCTTGGCGCCGAATTGCGCGGCCGGCTGGAGCAGGAGCGCGAGAACGCGAAGACGGGCAATTTTGTTCCCGTTCTGGTGAGCGTGTCGGCGAATGGCGCTGGGTCGGTCGCCACCCCGACGACGCAGCCGGCTGGCGTTGCGATGGTGGCGCCAAGCTCCTCCTGGCGCATGCAGCAGGTCGTCGGGAATGACGGCGAGATCGTATTCCATTCGGTTCCCGAGGTTGTCGGGGAGCAACCGACGGCGATTGAAATCCATACTGGCGGGGAGCGCGACGCGGAAGGGCGGGTGAATTCGGGCGGCGCCGCGCAAATGATGTTGCAACCCACCGCCGGCTTTGCCCCGAACAATGTCGGGCTCGTTTTTGACGAAGCCGGCCACGTGCTGGTGCCGTTGTACGTCGAGAAGGAGACGGTCGGTGATGGCGTTCGCGTGTGCGTCGGAGATGGCGCGGTAGAGCGCGCGACCTTCGTCGCCTCGGATCGGCAGACAAACCTGACCGTGCTGCGCCTGTCGACGGTGACGGCCCGCATGCCAATCAAGCTTGCCGAGGCCCGGCCCGCGGAGGGGGCCATGGTCATGCTCCTCGCGCCGAATAGCGGCTCGGCGCAGTGGCTGGTATGGAACGAGGCGCAGCAAAATGTGGCGGGCGTCGTCGTGAAGGTGGACGGCGCGGTCGCCGGGTTCGCTCGATACGGGCAGTTCATGTCGGCGGCCGCGTGCAAGCCCGTCGTCGAACAACTGGTCAAGTCTGGCACCGTGAAGCGCGCGCTGTTTGGCGTGAGCGTGCGACAGCTGGGCACTAACGATCCCGTCCGCGAGGTCGTGACCGGCTTGGGAACGCGGCCGGCGTTGCGGGTGGTGAAGGTGATCGCAAATTCCGCTGCCGCACGCGGAGGATTGCAGGCGGGTGATCTGATCCTCGCGGTGAACGGCGAAGTGGTGGGGGACCCTCCGGCGCTGGGCGCCGCCATTGCAGGGCGGACCGGCAAGACCGCAGTGAAGCTGATGCGCGGCGCCGAAGTCATCGATGCGGACGTCGAGTTGGATGAATGAACGCGGGGGCGCATGGGGGCGGGGTGCGAGTGCTGAACCAATTTGGAAAGCAGAACGGTTTGCCTTAGATTCCGCGACCACATGAAGGTTCTTCCGTTTTTCGGCATGGCATTGGCGGGCATCGGTTTAGCTGGATGCGGGGCTGCCCCGCCGTTGTCGCCGCCCGTAAGGACCGGCGAGCCGGTCGGTGTGCAGTTGATGCGGGTCGAGCCGGGCGTGGTCGGCTTGCCGTTTCGCGTGCTGCTGGATTTTGAGAATGCGAACGACACCGCCTTCATTGCGGATGCCGGTTTGGCAAAGGTCGATCGCGAAGTGGCGCACACGGGGGGCGCGTCATTGCAAATTCCCGGAGGGGCTGCTCGTGTCGGCGTCAAGCTGGGCGCGCTGCTGCCGACGACGGGTTTCCCCGGTGCGTGGACGCTGGCGGGCGCGTACTTCATCGCCAGAGAGCCGACGCGCGTAACCGCATCTTATGAGGCCGAGGGAAAGGTGCTGGTGCGGCGGGTGGTGGTGCTGGAGCCGCGCAAGTGGACGCTCGTATTGTTGGATGTGACGGGGCTGAGCGATCCAAACAAGGGGCCTGAGCACGGCGTCGGTGTGTTACGTTTCCAGGCGGGAGCGGAGACGGTCTGGTGCGATGACGTGGTGCTCATGGACAACAGCCGCGAGCTCGTGCCGACCGCGGAACCGGCGGCCAGCGGCTGGGCCGTGCGGCAGCGGGGGTTTGAGACGACGATCGAACGGCAGGGCGGGCAAGGCGCCTTTCGCTTGACGCTGCCGACCCCGGAGGCGGGTGATGCCGGTTGGCGCGTCGACGAGGCCAACGCGATCCGAGTATGTCTCACCAGCGCAGACGGGCGGCATGCGCGGACGATCTATTCCGATGGCCGCGAATATCGGGATGGAAAGTTCGCCACCCTGGTCGAGCTAGGGGCCGCGCAGGCTGCGTTGGAGGCGCAGCATTTTTCGCCCGCTGAGCTGGACGTGCACGAGGAACTGGGGCGAGTCGATCGAAATACTTCGGGGGATCGAAACAACGACGGCTACAACGAGGCGCGCGGCAGTTACCAACTGAAAGCCAACGGCCCGCGCATCGAGCTGACGATTCAGCCGCGGACGCCGCGGCTGGTCAGGCCGGTGCTTGAGGTGGCGGGGCTGCCGAAAGGCAACGTGGTGGTCAACGTCGATGGGCAGGTGGTGGACCGGTGGGTAAGACTGCCCAATGGCCATGTGCTGGTCGAGATTCCGGGGGGAATCGAGCGCCAGATAGGCGTTAGCTTAAACGTCCGATAAATCGCCGAAGGTGAGTCGCATCCACGCGACGATTCGTCTGCCGGGGCGTCCATGCGCCAACAGAAAGTTCATGTAAGTTTTGATTGGGCCGATGGAAAGACCAGAGCGGCGGCGGTTGTTCATGCCCCGGAAACATTGTAGGTCTCACCTGCCTGAGACCGGGGCACGAGACGCCGAAAGCGAGTCTGGCATATGGAGCGGTTGAAGCTATTGGTGATCGAGGACGACCTGGATCAGCGCGAGCTAATTGCAGAGACGCTTGTGGATGCGTTTGGAGCGGGGGCCGCGGTGGTGGCGGTCGAATCGAGGTGTGAAGCACTGCGGCAGGACCTGACGTCGTTCGATCTGATTTTATCGGATTACAATCTGCCCGATGGGACGGGGCTGGACCTGTTGGCGGATCTGAAAGGGCGTTGCACCACGCCGGTGATCATGGTGACCGGCGAGAACGTCGGCCAGACCGCCGCCGACGCGATCCGCAGAGGCGCAACCGACTACATCGTCAAGACCGGCGATTACCTGTTCACCATCCCGCTGGTTGTCCAGAAGAATCTCATCGTCGCCAAGATCAAGCGCGAGAACGAAATGCTGCGCTCGGAGCTGGAGAAGGCGCTGCGGGACGTCTGCGATAAGAACCTGCAATTGGAGCAGTCGCTGGCGAAGGTGGAGGAGCTGGCGGCCACCGACCCGCTCACCGGCTTGTACAACCGGCGGCACTTCGGCCGGGTGGTGGAGCAACTATTCGCCGAGGCGCAGCGGTTCGACAAGGACCTGTCCTGCGTGATGATTGACCTGGACGAGTATAAGAAGCTGAACGACAGCTACGGACACCAGGTGGGCGACGAGTTGCTGATGCTGGCGGGGCGCGCCATCTCCGTCAACATGCGGCGGATGGACGTGGCGGCGCGCTACGGCGGCGACGAGTTTGTGCTGTTGCTGCCGCAGGCCAGCGCGTCGCACGCGGCCGGCATGGCGCAGCGAATCAGCCAGGAATACAAGCTTGCATCCGCGCTTCTGCTGAAGGCGACGGAGGGGGTTTCCATGTCGATCGGCGTGGGCTCTGTGCTGGGCGGAAGGCCCGCGCATGCCGAGCAACTCATCGGGATGGCGGATGCGGCGTTATACCGGGCCAAGCAGGGCGGGAGAGATCGGGTGACGGTCGAGGTTTAGCGGGTGCGTCTTATTCCTGTGCGACGCGGGTGGCGGCGCGGAGGTGTTCCGGGTTGAAAAGGATCTGGTTGCGGCCGGTGCGAAGCACGTTTTGCTGGCGAAGCTGGTTGAGAAGCGTGCTGACCGTCTCGCGCGCGACGCCGACGGCTTGAGCGAGCTGTTGGTGAGTCATTCGGAGGACCACGCCTTCCGGGTGAGGCTGTGCCGCGACCGAGCTGCTCAAGCGCACCAACGTCTTCACCAGGCGTGCGTGGCAGTCATCGAAGATCACTGCAACGGAGTCCGCGCGGGCGGCGGTGAGCCGACAGGCGAGTTGCTTCATCAGGTCGATGGCGGCCTTGGGGTGCCGCGGCAGGAACTGAAAGAGGCGCTCGGCGGGCACTTCAGTGACGACGGAGGTCACCACCGCCACCGCTTCCTCGCCATATTGCGGCAGGCGCGCTAGCGCCGCCTCGCCGCACCAATCGCCAGGTCCGAGGATTTCCAAAAGGCGGCTGTGAAGCTGCTCTTCGATGCGGTAGGTGCGAACCTGCCCCCGGTTCACGAAGAACAGACTGCGCGCTTCAGAGTGGGCTTCAAACAACATCTTCCCGGGCGCAAGCGTGATTCGCTTTGCGCCCAGCGGGGTGCTCGCCAGCATGTCCAGAAGCGCGCTGGGCTCGGCTATTACGGGCATGGCCACATCGGCACCATCGTTGCGGTGAGACGATTGGACGGGTGTAGAATGAGAGATGGACGGTTCGTACATCAAGGGCTCCATTTGGACGCCGGAGGGGGTTTCTAAAATGGGGGATTGTTCGCGCGATAATCCATTTTATGAGCAGCGGATTTGTTACGAAATCGAACGGGCGATTGTTCGGTGGATCTCGGGGGAAATTTGGGGGAAAAACGGAGCGGACTGGGCTGTAGCGGGCTCTTTTAGTATTCGGACCCTCCGCGGATACGCTCAGCTTTGCGGACCTTCATGGGCGACGCGAAATCCAAAATCCAAAATTCAAAATCCAAACAAGTTGATAGTTGATGGTTGATGGTTGATAGTCAGGGATGGGTGCAAGGTTCCTGCACTTCGGGTTGATCAACTTGGTCAGGTTGATCATGTGAGTCATGGGGATCAGGTTGGTCAGGTTGGTCAGGTTGGTCAAGGTGCGCCTGTGGGATTTAGGTAAGATGGGCGAAGCGGTTTTCGGGTTTTGAGGGTTGCCAAGTTCGTCTTTTCGTCTTTCGGGATTTTGAGGGGGTAGGGAACTGAGGGCTGGACCCTTCTTCGTGCAAATTGCACGGGATTGTGCATGCGCGTGGGAGAATGGAGTGGGGAAGGCCACGGGTGTATTTTAACGGGTAGACCGGGTGGAGTCAAGGGGAAAGTTTGGAGTTTGTTTGGGGTTAGTTGGTGGTTGATAGTTGGTGGTTGGTAGTGACGGAGGGGTTGGGGTTCGGGGTTCGGGGTTCGGGGTTCAGGGGTCGGGGTTCGGGGGCTCCCTTCGACAGGCTCAGGGCAGGCAGGGCAGGCAGGGCAGGCAGGGCAGGCAGGGCAGGCAGGGCAGGCAGGGCAGGCAGGGCAGGCAGGGCAGGCAGGGCAGACAGGGCAGGCAGGGCGGGCAGGGCAGGCAGGGGAGGGCATCGGGGAAAATCTCATTTTGGTGATGAGGGCTTGATAATCGGATTACGGGGTGGATGATCGGGCATCTGATCTTTGGGGCTCTTTCGACTCGGGGTGCGCGCCGAGTTTGTAGGTAGAAAAATGGCCTTTCATTGGGTTTGATGGAAGTTGCGTATCGACAACCATCTGACCAAGAAAGGCCGTCATGGATCTTACCACAGTCGCGCAGGACGTGCTGGCGTTGTTGGCAGC
>JBBRIN010000213.1:0-6719 GCA_038221115.1 Tepidisphaerales bacterium | reverse complement strand
AAGGCCTTCGACGAGCTAAGCCCGCGCGTCCGCGGCGGCGGCTTCAGCGTCAACCTCCTCTTCGGCGTCACCGGCAGCGGCAAAACCGAGCTTTACCTCCAATGCATCCGCGACGTGATCGCCCAGAACAAGCAGGCCATCATCCTCGTCCCCGAGATCGCCCTCACCCCCCAAACCGTCCGCCGATTCACCGCAAGGTTCCCAAGAGTCGCCATCCTCCATAGTGGCCTCTCCAACACCGACCGCCACCGCTACTGGCAACAGATCAGCCAGGGCAAAGCCGATGTGGTAGTGGGCGCCCGCTCGGCCGTCTTCGCCCCCGTCCCCAACCTCGGCATTATCGTCGTCGATGAAGAACACGAATCCAGCTACAAGCAGGACCAAACACCGCGCTACCATGCCCGCGACGTCGCCGTCATGCGCGCCAGAACTGAAAATGTCCCGATCATCCTCGGCAGCGCGACACCCTCCTTGGAGTCCTATCACCGCGTAGGGTCCGCTTCAGCGGACGGTCCCCTCGCCCCCGGTACTCCGGAGGAGAGGGTTAGGGTGAGGGGGCCGTTTCCCGCCGACAACCTGAATCCCGAGCCCCGAACCCCCAACCCCTACCACCTCCTCCATCTCCCCCGCCGCGTCCGCGGCCTGGCCATGCCCCATGTCGAATTGATCGACATGGTCGTCGAGCGCCGTATGCGCAAAGGCATCCACCTCCTCTCCCAGCGCCTCGAGCGCCTCCTTCGCGAAACCACCGATGCCGGCCAGCAGGCCATCATCCTTCTCAACCGCCGCGGCTACTCCAATTTCGTCTTCTGCTCCTCCTGCCAGGAGCCCGTCCACTGCAAGTATTGCGACACGACGATGACCTACCATCGCATGGCCGCCAGCGGCGCGCACAACGCCACCACCGATCAGAGCCTCCATACCGGCCAACTCCACTGCCACTATTGCCTGGCCGTCCAGCCCCTCCCCGAGTATTGCCCCGACTGCAAGAAAAAGCTCAGCCTCTTCGGCCTCGGCACCCAGCGCGTCGAAGAAGAACTCCAACGCAAGTTCCCCGCCCTCACCTTCGCCCGCGTCGACAGCGACTCCATGCACAGCGCGAAGGACTACGAAGCCCTCCTCGGCCGCTTCGCCCGCGGCGAAATCCAGGTCATGCTCGGCACCCAGATGATCGCCAAGGGCCTCGACTACCCCAACGTCACGCTCGTCGGCGTCATCTCCGGCGACACCGCCCTCGCCCTCCCCGACTTCCGCGCCGCCGAGCGCACCTTCCAGCTCATCACCCAGGTCGCCGGCCGCGCCGGCCGCGGCGACAAGCCCGGCCGCGTCGTCCTGCAAACCTTCCTCCCCAACGACCCCACCATCCAGGCCGCCATCAAGCAGGATTTCCTAGGCTTCGCTCAAACCGAACTCGCCTCCCGCCGCGCGACCAGCCTTCCCCCCTTCGGCCGCATGGTCCGCATCGTCATGCGCGACCAGGACCTGTCCAAGCTCCACAAACACTGCGACGAGCTCGCCGAGCAATTAGCCGATGCCATCGCCGCCCAGGGCAACGCCGTCAAAATGAAAGGCCCCATGCCCTGCCCCATCGGCCGCATCGCCGGCTACTTCCGCCACCAGCTCGTCCTCCACGCCGCAAGAGCCGACTCCCTCCAACGCCTCCTCGCCGCCGTCCGCGAATCCGGCCACCTCGCCAAGTCCGACCGCATCGCGGTGGACGTCGACCCCGTCTCTCTTCTGTGACGAAGTGATATGGCCGACGGCATCGGTCCCCGGTGCGGATCGTACAGGTCTGCATTTGCGCTGGCGCTCGTGCGGTCGGAGGCTCACGAGATGCGGAAGAACTCCGGGTCGGCAGCGAACACACCCGCCTTGCAGTACGGGCAGCGACACCCGCACAACTGGTACGAGTGGACGATGTTACCCGCCCCGCATTTAGGGCACCCGGTGGCGGATTCCCGGGAATCGACTTTGAACTCTTCGCCGCAGCTCAAGCACAGGTGTGGGGAATCGTTGCCGACGCAACGCGCGAGCCGCTCGTGGTCTGGATGATATGCATACTGCTTGTTATCGGCTTCGTCGATGTAGTACGGGTTGCCGTCCGACCACGTCGGTTCTCAATCTTCTGGCCGGATTGATAAAGATCAAATTGAGGGCGGACGTCCCGCCAGAGTTCGTACAGGCTGCGACCCTTCGACGCATGGGTGTCCTTGTGGCGGAGAAGACGTACGTCGTCGGGCATCAAGCCCGCTTCACGCAAAATCGAATTGAACATGATGGGCATTGGATGACCAAGTCTTGTAGCGCCCGCACCCGCGCGCCGTTCATGGATAGCGATGATATCGCCCGCGAATCGAATGATCTCGTCGATCGGCGCCTACCAATTCAAGCTCACATTATACCGGCACTCAAACCCGCCCCCATTCGCCCCGATCTTCACGTCCGCCCAGTCATACCACTTCACGTGCCCGTCCTCGAACAGGAAATTCCCCCCGCTCGGCACGTTTCCCTTCCCCACGTGGCTCGACTCGTAATTCCATGCGTTCTGCGCGACGACCATCTGCATCATGTCCGACATGATCGGCGCCATCCTGAATTCCTGGGCGAACTTCTTCTTCTGCACCCACCCCACGCCGTCCGGGTTGGACGGGAGCGGAGCATAATTGAGGATATTGGCCGGGTCCTTCGCCACCCGATGCGGCAGGTAAAAGTACCCGACCAACCCCTTCACCAGCGTCGGGTCCGATTTCTCCGTCGCATCGCGATGGTAAATCTGATCGGGGCAGAACAGCACGTTGTTCTTGCGGACCTCCGCCAGCGACTTGTTCTTCGTCAGGTAATCCTCGACGAACTTCTGAACGATGGTGCTCGTCCAGCTCAGGTCCTTCCCGCCGTTCGGGCACCAGTTCGCAATCGCCGGCCCGTTGTACGGGAACGACCCCCTGTTAAAACTGGCGTACATCGTCAGGCCCGCCCCCCATTGCCGAAGCTGCGCGGCGCACTGCACCTTGACCGCCTGCGTCCGCACCTTCGACAGCGCCGGAAGCAGAATCGAAATCAAAAGCGCGATGATGCCGATCACCACCAGAAGCTCGACCAAAGTGAACGCCTTACGCCGCATGGGAGACTCCCTCGAATAGCTTACCTGCGGCCGTTCGGCCGCGACTCGTCGCACATGATGTGAAGTACACGCGATGCTACACCGCCGTACTGCCCGAGCAAGCGAAAACCTTGGCGGATGGGGGTGGGGGGGTGGAATGTCCCGCGACCCTCGCTTCCTCCGATCCGCGTTCATCCGCGTCCATCCGCGGCTAAAAACCCCTCCCCCCGCTCATCCTTCAATCCCACCCCACTCAACTTCCTCCTGAACGCCTCCACGAGCAAATACCCAATCGCCTCCGCCCCCGCCTTCACCGACAACCCTCCGTCCCGAATGCTCGAAACACAATTCCGCCGCTCATCCGTATTCCCCACCCGCGGCCCATACACCAGATACGCCCCCAAGCTCTCCGCCGCCCCCAGCCCCGGCCGCTCCCCAATCAACATCACCGCCATTCTCGCCCCCAGAATCTCCCCCACCTCATCTTCCACCGCCACCCGCGCCTGCCTCACCACCGCCACCGGCCCCACCCTTAACCCCGCGGCGCGCAACAGGGGGGTCAACGCTTGAATCACACCCATCGCATGCCGCCGCCCCGCGAGCGCCGACAACCCATCCCCCACAACGATCACCACATCACACTCACCCTCCACCGCCCTCAACGCCTCCACACTCCCCTCATCCAGCCGCCTCCCCAAATCCGGCCTCCTCAAAAAGGTCACCCGGTCCCCCGCCTGACTCTTCAACCGAACCACCGACAACCCCAGCGCCCCACACGCCGCCTCCATCGCCTCCACATCCGAGTCACTCAACTCATCCCACACCGCATCCTTCGCCGCTCGTCGACTGATACCCCAGCATCACGTCATCCGCTCCCGGCACCCCCATGATGAAGTTACACCCCGCCACCCCCAGCAGCGTCAGCAGATTATCCATGTCGTTCTGATCCGCCTCCGCATGGTTCGTATAACACGCGTCACACCCCATCGGCAGCCCCATCAGCTTCCCGCAAAAATGATCCTCCAGCGCCGCCCGCATAATCTGCTTCCCATCATACAAATACTCCGGCCCAATGAACCCCACGACGGTGTTCACCAGGAGCGGATCAAACGCCCGCGCCACCGCATACGCCCGCGCCTCGCAAGTCTGTTGATCCACCCCATGATGCGCCCCCGCCGACAGCGCCGACCCCTGGCCCGTCTCAAAATACATCACCTGCTTTCCCGCGTGCCGCGACAGGCCCGCCTCCTGCGCCTCCTTGAGCAGCTTGAGATCCATCCCAAAACTCCGATTCGCCCCCTCCGTCCCCGCCACCGACTGAAACACCAGATCCACCGGCGCACCCGCCTCAATTGCCTTAATGCTGTGCGTCACATGCGCCAGCACGCACGATTGCGTCGGGATCTCATACTCCTCAATCAAATCCCCCAGCAGCCGCACTAACCCAATCACCGCTTCCAAGCGATCCGTCGCCGGGTTAATCCCGATGCACGCATCCCCCGCCCCATACAACAGCCCATCCAGCACCGACGCCGCGATCGCCCGCGCATCATCCGTCGGATGGTTCGGCTGCAACCTCGTCGAAAACCGCCCGCTCAACCCGAGCGTATTCCGCAGCCGCGTCACCACGCGAATCTTCGACGCCACCAGAATCAAATCCTGATTCCGCATCACCTTCGACACCGCCGCCGCCATCTCCGGCGTCACCCCCCGCGCCATCGCCGCGATCTTCTCCCCGGTTGTCTCGTACTCCAACAACCACTCCCGAAACTCCCCCACCGTCATCCCTGTCAGCGGCGCAAACGCCCCCTTATCGTGCGTGTCGAGTATCAACCGCGTCACCTCATCCACCTCATACTCAATCAACGGCTCATCCAAAAACCGCGCCAGCGGCACGCCCGCCAACACCATCCGCGCCGCCACCCGCTCCCGCTCCGACCCCGCCGCCACTCCCGCCAACTCATCCCCAGACCGCCCCGGCGACGCCTTCCCCATCACGTCCCGCAACCCCCCGAAGGAGTAATGCCGATTCGCCGCCGTGATCGAGTAGTCACCCATAGAATTCGCCCACGCCGCGCGCCGATTCTCGCCGCGCCCCCTGCAACCAGGCAATGATGAATTAACCACAGAGAGCACAGAGGAAGAAAATGAAAAGTTAAAACTCAGCCTCGGATCACGGGGATCTACGCCGACCCAGAAGAACGCATCCCGTCTTTCTGATCCGCGTTCATCCGCGTAATCCGCGGCTCGACCCTCTTCTCCGTGTTCTCCGTGCTCTGTGGTTCAACCCCTCTTCCCAATCCCACTACCGCATCAACGCCGCGCCCCTCGCGCTCTATCAAATCACAACCAACCAAGGACCCCATGCCCCGTCCCCTCCACGCTCTCGCCTTCTTAATCGCGCTTCTCGCTGCCACCCAAGCTCACGCCACCCCCTCCACCCCCAACGTCATCCTCTTCCTCATCGACGACTTCGGCTGGACCGATTTGGGCTGCTACGGCTCCACCTTCTACGAAACACCCAACGTCGATCGCCTGGCCACCCAGGGCATGCGCTTCACCAACGCCTACTCCGCCTGCACCGTCTGCTCGCCCACGCGCGCCTGCATCATGACCGGCAAATACCCCGCCCGCCTTCATATCACCGACTGGATCGCCGGCCACAAGCGCCCCTTCGCCAAGTTGAACGTCCCCGACTGGACGATGCACCTGCCGCTGGAGGAAATGAACATCGCCCGCACCCTTCACTCCGCCGGCTACGCGACCATCAGCATCGGCAAGTGGCACCTCGGCGGCCCCGAGTATTACCCCGACAAGCAGGGCTTCGATCAGAACATCGGCGGCACCGATAAGGGCCAGCCTCCGACCTATTTCTCCCCCTACAAAATTGCGACACTCCCCGATGGTCCGCCCGGCCCCCCCGCCGAGTTCCTGACCGACCGCCTCACGAACGAAGCCATCAAGTTCATCACCGCCAACAAAGACAAACCGTTCTTCGTCTATCTCCCCCACTTCGCCGTCCACCAGCCCATCGCCGCCAAGCCGCAGGTGATCGAAAAGTACAAGAAGAAAGTTCGCGCGGACTACCCCCAGAAAAACCCCATCTACGCCGGCCTCGTCGAAAGCGTCGACGACAGCATCGGCGCCGTCATGAAAACCCTCGATGACCTGAAGCTCGCGGAAAATACCCTCGTCATCTTCGCCTCGGACAACGGCGGCCTTCTGCCCGTCACCTCCAACCTCGGCCTCCGCGCCGGCAAAGGCTCCGCCTACGAGGGCGGCATCCGAACGCCCCTCATCGTCCGCTGGCCCGGTAAGATCAACCCCAACACAACCTGCGACACCCCCGTCATCTCCGCCGACTACTACCCCACGATCCTCGACGCCCTGCGACTAAAGGACGACGCCGCCCACAAGCCCGATGGCGAATCCATTCTCCCCCTCCTCCGCGGCACCGGCAACCTCTCCCGCAACACCCTCTACTGGCACTATCCCCACTACCACCCCGGCGGCGCCACCCCCCACAGCGTCATTCGCGAGGGCGATCTCAAGCTCATCGAGTTCTTCGAAGACAACCACGTCGAGCTCTACAACCTGAAGACCGACCAGATGGAGAAGA
>JBBRIN010000212.1:0-6730 GCA_038221115.1 Tepidisphaerales bacterium | reverse complement strand
TCCCACCTACCTCACCATGGGCATCGTCGGCCAGTCCTCCTGGCTGTGGAACGCCGCCACCGCCGATCCCCGCGCCCTCCGCCGGCCCGACGGCACCCGCGTCGCGTCAACCCTTTACAACAACGACGGCGACAGCTTCTCCATCGACCTCAAATTCACTGACGCCCTCGCACATCGCGTCTCCGCCTATCTCCTGGACTGGGACCACGTCAATCGGGTCCAAATGATTCAGCTCATCGACGCCGACACCGGCGAAATACTCGACACCCAGACCGCATCCAATTTCGGCGCCGGCAAGTACCTCTCCTGGAACCTCATCGGACACGTACAGCTCCGCGTGACCAATCTGGTCCCCAGCGCCAACGCCGTCATCAGCGGCCTGTTCTTCGGATAACCCCGCGACGACCACTTTTAGCGGCACTGCCCAAGGCACGCGCTCACTTCGCCCAAAGCGCGCCCCAATTCCCTCGCTGCGCCTTCGCGATTCATTCTCAGAGCAGCTACCCCCAAGCATCCCCGTTACCCGACAAATGTCCCAGATGCTTCGGCGCACCTCCGTCTCAGCATGACATGTCTCTTCGATCTTTCGGGCCGCCACATTCGAGCGTCACACCCGCCAAGCCACCTCGGCACTTAATTGGTTCGCGAAACAATTCATCTTGACAGAAACTGGATCGCGGCTTTTTAATCAATCGTTGCCCGGACACTTGTCACATGACGACGCACCATGGAGCGCCGATCGATCATTGTTCGCGGTGTTGTTCAAGGTGTTGGATTCCGCCCCTTTGTCCACGGCCTTGCATCTCGTCTGGACCTGAGCGGATTCGTCAGGAACCAATCGGGACTCGTGCAAATCGAAGTGGAAGGGGAGGCGTCATCACTGGATTGGTTCCTTTTTGAGCTGTCGAAGCGCCCACCGCCGTTAGCACACATCGATCGCCTGACCTGGGAACCACGGCCGACGGTTGGGGAGGGGCATTTTGACATCGAGAGAAGCGATTGCGAGATGACCGGGACGGTCTATGTCTGTTCGGATGTCGCGACCTGCGGTGACTGCCTGAGAGAGTTGTTCGATCCGATGGACCGGCGTTACCAGTATCCCTTCCTGAATTGCACGAACTGCGGCCCGCGAATTTCGATCGTGACGAGCGCGCCGTATGACCGCCAGCGAACCACAATGGCCGGCTTTCCCATGTGCGACGCCTGTCGAGCGGAATATGAGGATCCGGGTAATCGACGGTTTCATGCCCAGCCGACCGCTTGCAAGGCGTGCGGTCCGCGGATTGCCGGGCTTGATCGCCGTGGGCATGGCATCGAAACCAATGACCCGCTCGAGTGGTTTGTCGCGGGGCTGCGCGCCGGTCAGATCGGCGCCATGAAGGGTCTGGGCGGATATCACCTCGTCTGTGACGCGCGCGACGTAAAGGCAGTCGCCGAACTGCGGCACCGCAAACAGCGTGACGAAAAGCCATTCGCTATCATGGTCCGAGATTTGGAGTCGGCAGAAACGCTTTGCGAGATTCAGCCGAGCGAGCGAGAACTACTGCTGAGCCCGCGCCGTCCGATCGTCATTCTGCGTAAGCGGGGCTCGACCAGTGTTGTAGAAGCCGTATCCCCAGGTAATCCGTCTCTCGGCGTGATGCTTCCCTACACGCCGCTGCATCAGCTCCTGCTTCAGAAAATGAATGGTTCCGCGCTGGTCATGACCAGTGGAAATGGCTCGGACGAGCCGATCGCCTTTTTGGATGAGGATGCGTTGAATCGGCTGGGCCATATCGCGGACCGGTTTCTCACGCATGACCGGCCAATCAACGTGCGCAGCGACGACTCGGTCACACGGGTGATCGCCGGTTCTGAATCGCCGGTGCGGCGGTCGCGCGGCTATGCGCCGCATCCGATCCCCTTGCCTGTGGAATGTTCGCTCCCGATTCTGGCGGTCGGGGGCCAGATGAAAGTAACCTTTGCACTTGGGCGCGAGCGTGACGCGTTCGTCGGGCATCATATGGGCGATCTCGATCACGTTGGCGCGTATCGTGCCTTCGAGAAGGACATTGCCTTGTACGAGCAATTGTTCGAGGTTCATCCCCAGCGAATCGCACATGATCTTCATCCGGATTACGCCTCGACGCGTTACGCGACGAAGAGGGGAGCCGATGGCGTCGATCTGATCCCCGTTCAGCATCACCATGCGCACATGGCCAGTTGCATGGCGGAGAACGGTTTGATCGAACCAGTCATCGGCGTGACATTTGACGGCACCGGTTTCGGGACCGACGGCACCATTTGGGGCGGGGAATTCCTGGTGGGGGACTATCACTGTTTCCGACGAGCGGCACATCTGCGCTATGTCGGCATGCCAGGAGGTGAACGCGCGGTCCGCGAGCCCTGGCGAATGGCGGTCGCATATCTGACCGACGCGGGCTACGGAACGGGCCTCATGCAAGGCCGTATTCCGCCTGTCGCGCTGCGAACGGTAAATAAAATGATTGAGCGGGAATTTAACTCGTCCATGACCAGTAGTGCTGGGCGCTTGTTCGACGCCGTGGCGTCGCTGGCTGGCGCGCGCGACGTCGTGAGTTTCGAAGGTCAGGCGGCCATGCAACTCGAGTGGCTGGCAACGGGCGTGCCAGCCGACGGATGTTATCCCTTCGCCCTGATGGAAATTCCAGCCGCGCCTCTCATTATCGACACCAGGCCACTCATTCGGGCGGTGGCGCAGGAGGTGAATAGCTTGATCGACGCGTCGAAGATCGCGCGGCGGTTCCACTCGACGATTGTTGAGATCATCGCTGCGGTCTGCGCGCGGCTGCGATGCAATGTTGGGCTCGATGCGGTGGTGCTGAGCGGCGGCGTGTTCATGAACGCGCTGCTGACGACCGATGTTCTGGCTCGGCTGAGGGTCGACGGATTTCGGGTCTATCGCCATCACCTGGTCCCCTCGAACGATGGCGGACTAAGCCTCGGGCAACTGGCGATCGCGGCGGCGACGCCCCCGGCATATTTAACGTGAATTATTTTCATTCGATACCGGTTCTGCTTTTCAGGAGACACATCATGACTCGAAATTCGCGATGGCTTTTGTGCGGGTCGATGGCAACGGCGGCTTGCCTGACGAGCACACAGCTGGCAATGGCGCATCCGGGACACGTAGTGCCCGGCGACAGCGCCTGGTTTGCCGGAGCTATGCACCCGCTGATGGGCCTGGATCACCTGCTGGCCATGTTTGCCAGCGGATTGCTGGCGGTGCGCATCGGCACGCGACGGGCGCTGTGGATCGTGCCGGCCTCATTCGTCGTGTGGATGGTTCTGGGCGGCGTGCTCGCGTTCGCGGGAGTTCCCCTGCCGCACGCCGAGTGGGGCATCGCCCTTTCAGTGATTGTACTGGGGCTGGCCGTTGCGGTTCTGCCGTCGGTTCCGCTACCTGTCGGAGTCGGCCTGGTCGGATTATTCGCGCTGTTTCACGGTCACGCCCATGTGGCGGAGCTCGGCGGGCATGCGGTGCTTCCTTACATGACAGGATTTGTGCTCGCGACGATGACGCTGCACGCCGCGGCGATCGCCGTCGGCGTGTTGGCGCTCAAATCCCGGCAGCCGCGCTTCGTGCGATTCGCCGGGGCGGCCATCGCGACGAGCTTCGCGGCGCTCTTGATTTTTGTTTCCTGACGGGACGAGGAGCCGTACATGTGCCTTGGAATTCCCGGCAAAGTGATCAAGACCTACCGCGAGCACGACGTGCTGATGGGCAAGGTCGATTTCAGCGGCGTGGTCAAGCAGGTCTGCCTCGAGCACGTGCCGGATGTTCAGGTCGGGCGATACGTTTTGGTACATGTGGGATTCGCGTTGTCTCACATCGACGATGATGAAGCGCGGCGGGTGTTCGACTTCCTCGCAAGTATGAATCAGCTCGACGAACTCGAGGCGCCATCCTCATGAAATATCTTGACGAATATCGCGACCCCGACGCCGCGCAGAAGCTCGCCTCCGCGATTGCCCGCACCGTGACGCGACCGTGGACGATCATGGAGGTCTGCGGCGGGCAGACGCACACGATCGTCAAGTACGGGATCGACACAATCCTCCCGCCCCAGGTCGAGTTGGTGCATGGTCCCGGCTGCCCGGTATGCGTGACGAGCCTTGAGATGATCGACCGCGCTCAGGCGATCGCGTCGCGCGACGACGTCATCTTCTGCTCGTTTGGCGACATGCTTCGCGTCCCAGGCTCGCGCGGGGATCTGCTTCAGCTCAAGAGCCAGGGCCGCGACGTGCGGATCGTTTATTCCCCGCTCGACGCGGTGAACATCGCCGCGGCGAACCCGGACCGGAAGGTGGTGTTCTTCGCGATCGGCTTCGAGACCACGGCGCCGCCCAACGCGATGGCGGTGTGGCTGGCGAAGAAGAGGAAGCTGTCGAACTTCAGCGTGCTGGTATCGCATGTGCTGGTGCCGCCTTCCATGACCGCCATCTTGCAATCCCCAGGCAACCGCGTGCAGGGATTCCTGGGGCCCGGGCACGTCTGCACGGTGATGGGCTGCGCGGAATACGAGCCGATCGCCCGGCGATATCGCGTGCCGATCGTGATCACCGGCTTTGAGCCGGTGGACATGCTCGAAGGCATCCTCCGGACGGTCCGCCAGCTTGAGGCGGGGGAAGCGTACATGGATAACGCCTATGCGCGGGCGGTGCGGCACGAGGGGAACCGGGAATCGAAAAAGCTGATTGAAGAGGTGTTCGAGATCTGCGACCGCAAATGGCGCGGCGTCGGGCTCATCCCAAAGAGCGGCTACAGGCTGCGCTATGAGTATCGAGAGCACGATGCCGAGCGGCTCTTTGAAGTCGAGGACATCCAGACTCAGGAATCGACGGTCTGCATCAGCGGGCAGGTGTTGCGGGGGCTCAAGAAGCCGCACGACTGCGCCGCGTTCGGGACGACATGCACTCCGCAGACGCCGCTGGGCGCGACGATGGTGTCGTCGGAGGGCGCGTGCGCGGCGTATCACGCGTATGGGCGGCACTTGGAATTGAGCAAGTCTCCGAAGCGGCAACCGGAACTGGTTCAGATGGGAGCGCGCGGATGAGCGTGATGCCGCAACCGATCATTCGCCCGTCGTTCGCCGCAGGCGAATTGCGCGGCAAAGCGATGCGGCAATGCCGCGAGGCAATAAGCACCAAGGAGCAGTTCTTCGCCGAGAATGCCGACCGCCTCGTCGAATGCTGCCAGGCGATGGCTGGCGCCTTCGACGCCGGCGCTCATCTTTACGTGATGGGCAACGGCGGCAGCGCCTGCGACGCGCTGCACATGAGCGTCGAGTTTATGCACCCGATCATCGAGAAGCGCCCCCCGCTGCCGGCAATCGCGCTGACCACCGACATGGCCATCCTCACCGCCGTCGGCAACGACCAGGATTTCTCGATGGCCTACGTCGAACAGTTGCGCATGCTTGGACGAACGGGCGACATTGCGATGGGCATATCCACCAGCGGCAAGTCTGCCAACGTCGTGCGGGCGCTTCAGGCGGCGAGGGAGATGGGGATGACGACCGTCGGTTTTTCCGGACGCGACGGCGGGCGCATGCCGCCGGTCTGCGATTACTGCTTCACGGTAGCGAGCTTTAGCATTCCACGGATTCAGGAGACCCATGAAACCCTGCTGCACATTCTGTGGGATCTCATCCATATCATCCGCGGAGAAGAGGACGTGATGTGATGAATGCTCCCGATCAGGCCATCATGGCCGAACCGTTCGGAACCTGCCCCGTCCCGCAGTCGCGGTACGATCACATTCTCCTCGGCCACGGAAGTGGCGGCGGGTTGACCGCGGAGCTCATCCACCGCGTCTTCGTCCCCGGATTCGGCAACGACGTGCTGGCGGCGCTGGAGGATCAGGCAACCGTCGCGCTCAACCCCGGTCGCAACGGAATGAACGGGGGAATAAACGGGCCGCGAATCGCGTTTACCACCGACTCGTTCGTGGTGCGCCCCATCTTTTTCCCTGGCGGCGACATCGGGAAGCTTGCAGTGCATGGCACGGTGAACGATCTGGCCGTCGGCGGCGCGCGGCCCATGTTTCTGTCAGCAGCATTCATTCTGGAGGAGGGATTGCCGCTGGCGGACCTGAAGCGAATCGTCGCCTCGATGCGAAAGGCCTGCGACGAAGCAGGCGTGGCGCTGGTGACAGGAGACACCAAGGTGGTGGACCGCGGGAAAGGCGATCAGATTTTCATCACCACGTCCGGCATCGGGCTGGTGCCGGAAGGACGGTCCCTCTCGATCCGCAATGCCCGGCCGGGCGACCGGATTCTGATTTCCGGCACCATCGGGGATCACGGGATCGCGATCATGTCGGTGCGCGAGGGGATCGAGTTCGAGACCGTGCTGGAAAGCGATTCAGCCCCTCTGACGGATCTGGCGCGAGTGATGTTGGAGACCTGCCCGGACATCCGCTGCATGCGCGATCCGACCCGCGGAGGGGTATCGAGCGCGCTGAACGAATTGGCGGATGCATCGAAGGTGGGCGTAAAGATTACCGAGGCCGCGCTGCCGTTGCGCGAGGAGGTGCGCGGGGCGTGCGAGATGCTCGGGCTGGATCCGCTCTACGTCGCCAACGAAGGAAAACTGATCGCCGTCGTCCCGCCCGAGGATGCCGAGCGAGTCCTGGCGGTGATGCGCAAGCACGCGCTGGGCCGAAACGCCGAGACCATCGGCCAAGTGACGGACGATCATCCGGGCATGG